>JAHJNE010000454.1 GCA_018820995.1 Gammaproteobacteria bacterium
CAGGAGCCATATTAAAAAAGGTTTTAAAATCAGCGCCCTGTTCCAGTTGCAGCTGCAATGCAGCAGCGCTATAGCCTGTCAGCCAACAGATGATCTGATCCACTTCTGCTTTAGTGCGGTTTTTACGCTCAGCTTTTTGTATATAAAGCGGATACACAGCAGAGAATTTAGTGGTGAAAATACGATGTCCTGACAGGGTGATCTCGTTATAAATCAAGCATAAATCCAGCTATGGCAGCAGATGATCAGCGTTGCTTAAAGCCATACCAGCCCTACATAAGGCTGCTGTTTTAACGAATTTAAGCGGCTCTGTAAATGACCAATGTGTACCTACAAGGTGAGTCGTAATTTTTTAACCCAATTGGTCTGCATAGTCATTTGCACCGAGTTGCCAGGAGATTTTTGATCTCCGTGCAAGCCTCTCCAAGAGAAGCGTTTAGGTTACCAGATCTCTGCATCTGCCAAGTAATTAGACAAAGTCCTTGAAAATCCGATGGTAAAGACAACTTTTCCGAACGTGACACTACTAACCACACTTTATTTGCTCCTAAAACTCCCATAAACAAACCTATTTCGAATAAGATATTATCTCTCGGTTGTTTTATCTCTTCGGCCAGCTTGGAAACAAAATCGTCGGGTGAAATAACGAAAACAGCGGCATCAAAATCTCTGGCCACACTTGTCAACTTGCTGAATACGACCTCGCTTGCCTTAAATATTCCCTGATTCCAAATCTCAACATCCGCGCATCTAGACAGACCTTGTTGTAACGATTCAGCGATATTTAAATACTCTGTAGATGACCCAATGAACACCCTTGGATGTGTCTCTGGGATACATCGTTTTTTATTACCTAACGTTTTATCGTCAATAGCAATATCTTCCGCACCATTCAATCGCTCTAGCATTAAGCCTACAATTTTCCTGGCTGAGCGGATATGAAGCGCATGATCGAATGCAGCAAATTGAGGGTTTCGATTACATTCCAACAAAATCAATTGCTCACCGTCATAGATCACATCCACCCCAGCAAAATCAAGTGAAGCCCGCGTCGCCGCTTCTTCAGCAAGTGAGCGAACATCTTCTTTTAGCACTCCAGAATACTCAATAAAATCATGACCTTTATCTGCATTTAGCGCTACATCATCGATCGAACTAGCAAGTTTCTCTGCAACGCCTAATGCTCTTCCGCCCACTACCAAAATCCGGAATTCTGAAATCCTCGACAGTTGAGTTTGAAGCAGGACGCCATAACCCAGAGCGTTCTTTTGGATAAGGGCTGAGATTTTATCTCGCACATCTTCCATACAAATAACTCTTTCGACGCCCTCTCCCTTATATCCATGTGAAGGTTTAACGATCATTGGCTCAGCAATAGAGCAAGAGTTAGGCAGATATCCCCTTGTGACCAAAGTGTCTGGCTGCATTGTTAGCTGTAGTTTGGGCAAAAGGTGAGCAACTTTTGAAGTGGGTCTTTTGAAAGATATAAGCGGATCAAATATTTGTAAGTTCGGGCAACTAGCAACACAGTACTCCAAAAAGTCCAATATAATCTCTTCACTTCCACGTGTGCGTCTAACCATTAAGCCGCAAAGATCTTTGGCAGACTCGCTACCATCACTACTTGCAAACCATACTTGTGGTTTTCCTGCCACAATGCCCACGCATATACTTTCCGGATCGATGACCGTGTATGGTGTATTTGTACGCTTTAGCTCTGTAAAAAGCTCCTTCGTTTCATAATCCAATTCAGTTGTAGCAGTAACATTTTTGATTGTACTACTAAGAATACCAAGAGGTTTATTCTGTCTCGCCATCATCTTATCCTCAAATATTTTAGTAATGAAGGTTCTATGCTCACAAGTTGAACACTTTGCTTCAGGTTCCAACATTTCTCATTTTAAGCTAGCGATAACGTACCTATATTTCAATATTTTTATCTAAAATAGATAAATCACTAAAAGAAATGTACGGGCTATACACAAATTACATGGTTATGTATCCCCAACTAACTAACCTGAACTCGGGATAAGCAGCGCCACTGAACGGGCATCTTTTCGGGCCTCTCTGCGTTGCTTTGTCTAACCATAGCGCGCTATGGCTTACGACAAAGCGCCTTGATAGACACAAAAATCTGCACATTCAGTCAGCAAAAACTTAAGTAACTTAAATGAATTCGCGTATGCGTATGATTTATATAATGAAATTAAAAATATTCGACACTCATTATCCGGAGTTCAGGTTAAATAGCTGTGGATTTATACGATGTATTTGGCAAAGATGCTTTTGCGAAGAGTTGAGTTCAACAAATCATCCAGAAAATAACAGATATGGGGAACAAATTAATCTCAAAAAATAATCAGAAGATATTTTTCAATCACATTATCCATGATGTTGGCATCGGGATGCCTTCAGGGTCAGATCCAAAGAAAGCAAAACCATAGACCCAAAAACACGCGGCCTAGCGCTTTAAGGCTTCTGCGTACGGCTAATGCAGTGTATTGTTTTAATGATAGAAACACGAAAACCAGCCTAGCCCAATAAGGAACAGATGTAAATGCAAGGTGATACTTTTCAGGGTGTAGCAGGAGATGCTAAAAGCAGACGCCAATGATCTGGCTGTACAAACCAAAGCAGCATCAGTGTATTAAAGCAGAATTTTCTGCATGGTTTTTCCTTTCGCCAGCTCATCAATCAGCTTGTCTAAATAGCGGATTTTTTGCATCAAGGGATTTTCAACTTCTTCTACCCGAACACCACACACCAGACCTTTAATCAAAGCAACATTGGGGTTTATCGCAGGAGCCATATTAAAAAAGGTTTTAAAATCAGCGCCCTGTTCCAGTTGCAGCTGCAATGCAGCAGCGCTATAGCCTGTCAGCCAACAGATGATCTGATCCACTTCTGCTTTAGTGCGGTTTTTACGCTCAGCTTTTTGTA
>JAHJNE010000455.1 GCA_018820995.1 Gammaproteobacteria bacterium
AATCGAGCTCCAGCAGCTGTTCATCGGCGTCATAACTAAAATTAAATACCGCCCCTTCCACCTGATGGTGCTGGCGTAACCAGTCGGCAATTTTGCTGGCTTGTGTCGCCTGTTGCAGTGCATCGTCACTCCAGGCCAAACCTTGCAGTTCAGCGGGCAATTGCAGCTGTAGACGACTGGAACTGGCACCTTGGGTACTGTGCCATTCCGGATGATTGAGTGTGATGCCGGTCAGCGCGAAAAACAGCAGCAGTACGACCACTAACATTGAACTGTAGATATGCACCAAACGCATGGTTTTACTAAGCCACACTTTGGGTTTTGAAACTGCTGAAAGCACCGCACACCATCGGACCTTACCAAGAATGCGCCAATCTTACTGAGAATCTTTCTCATTTGCAATATCCTTTCGGCAAGTCCATTTGTTCTTTACCCAATCTTTACGCTGCAGCGCTGCAGTGCAGCCTACACCAACATAATTTGCGAATGACTGACACAGACTGGTTATACTGAACTGTACCTACCCTGGAGAACCTCATGCATAAAAAAGCCGAACTAGGCGTCTTGCAACAGCAACTGGCGTTATTACAACAAGCAATGAGCCGACAGCAACAAAGCACGGTGATTGTGATGGAAGGACAAGACGCTGCGGGTAAAGGCGGCATTATTCGCCGGGTAGCCTGGTGTTTAGACCCACGCTGGCTGCATGTGTGGCCGATTAGTGCACCCAATGAAACAGAACAACAGCAACATTGGTTGCAACGATTTTGGCATCGTCTGCCACAACGTGGCCACGTCGCGGTGTTCGACCGATCTTGGTACGGCCGGGTCTTGGTCGAGCGTGTTGAGGGTTTTTGTGATGAAGCAGCATGGCTACGGGCGTATCAACAAATCAATGCATTTGAAGCTAGCCTGCAACAAGAAGGCATTCATTTAGTAAAAATCTGGCTGGAAATATCCGAAGAGGAGCAGCTCAAACGGTTTCGCAAGCGTTTTGAAGACCCCGCGAAAAGCTGGAAACTAACCGCCGAAGATTTAAGGAATCGCGCCCGCTGGCAAGATTACCAGGAGGCAAAACAAGACATGCTGCTGCAAACCAATACCAAAGACGCGCCCTGGCATCAAATTGATGGCAACGACAAAGCACAAGCCCGCGTCGATTGTTTTCAGTTGCTGCTAGACGGGCTCACACCGGGCACTGATTTAACGCTGCCGGAAAAACCAGCACTATTTCAGGATTTTTTTTCGAAGAATGAATAAGTACATTCCCGATTAAATCGCCGTCAATTTTACCGCGGTCGATGTTCATCATAAAAAATGCCATCGTCAAACAACGCAGCAGCAACACCTACGGCCGGTGATGCTGCTTATTTTTCAGGGTGCAACTGCAGACTTAGTCTGCCCGCTCAATAGTTCTCACTTAAATTGCTCTCACTTAAATTGTTCACTATTTGGTCACGTCGAAGAAATATTTAACCCCTAAGGTAAAACGACAATTTCTTCTAAAGGTGAACGATATGAGTCTGAGCATGTGGCAAATATTGCTGGTGGTCGTCCTGTTTATTCTACTCTTTGGCCGTGGTCGGATCCCGGCACTGATGAGTGATGTGGCCGAAGGTATTCGTAGTTTTAAAAAAGGCATGACGGAAGAGCAAACAGTAGCCTCACCCGCATCTGCTGCCCCAGCAACAGACTCTGCAATCACAACAACAACCCCGCACAGCACATTGCCGGTCACTGAGCAGAATGAAGTGAGTTCAGCGCCACAACAACCCAGGCAGCCTTAACCATGCCGGATATTAGCTGGATCGAATTATTGTTTGTCGCGGTGCTGGCTTTGTTGGTGATTGGCCCTAAAGATCTGCCAGCACTCTTTAAGGCGGGTGGCAAAGTGATCGCTAAAGGCCAGCGGCTGTACCGCAGCGTGCTGCGCAGCATGCAACAACTGGAGCAGGAAGTCGCTCGTTCCAATGATCCACGTTCGAAGGATCCAAATGCGTCGGCAGAACAAGGCTGGGAACACTTATTGCCAGAAGAAGTGCGCAATTTACCGGCCGATTTTTTACCAGGCTCAATGACCGCCGAACAACACGCCGAACGTCACCGCTTAATTGCGCAAGCCCAGCAACAATATGCTGCTGCGCAACAAACCACGACTGAAAAAGCCACCGAAGGAGACAAAGTCTGATGACCGGTTCAGCCAATGCCGCCCCACTTCTGACGCATCTGACCGAACTTCGTCGTCGTTTGTTGTATTGTCTGGGATTTTTTACATTAGCCTTCATTATTTCGTACAGCTATTCCGGTGTGATCTATCAATTTTTACAACAACCTTTGCTAACCATTTTTGGCCCGGACAGTGGCCGCAGAATGATCTACACAGCCCTGCACGAAGCATTTTTTACTTATCTGAAACTGGCCTTTTTCAGTGCGCTGTTTTTTACCCTGCCTTTTATCCTGATCCAATGCTGGCGCTTTTTAACACCAGGCTTGTACGAGCATGAGCGAGGCAGCCTGCGAGCGTTGTTTTATTTAACACCAGTGTTATTTTTAATCGGCGCGGCCGTTGCTTTTTATCTGGTGATGCCAATGGCGTGGGAGTTTTTTATCAGCTTTGAAACTCCGGGGAATAGCGATGCTATCAGCGTGGCACTGGAAGCCAAGGTAAGTGAGTATTTAGCACTGGTGATTAAATTGATCCTGGCCTTTGGCTTATGTTTTGAATTACCTATTTTGCTGCTGGTGCTGGCAACCGCGGGTTTGGTGACCAGCACTCAGCTAAAACAATACCGTCGACACGCCATTGTACTAATTTTTCTGGTAGCAGCGCTGTTAACTCCACCCGATTTGGTGTCACAAATTGCATTGGGTGTGCCAATGCTGTTGCTTTATGAACTATCCATTCTGATGATTTGC
>JAHJNE010000456.1 GCA_018820995.1 Gammaproteobacteria bacterium
ACGTCAAACTCAATTACGCAGTTAAAATCGACTGCGGAAGACTTACATGAATTGGTCGTGCGTTTTAAGCGTTGAGATCTTCTCCATTTTGGCAAGCGGTGCATTGCCAAAATGGGGTTCCCTGCAAATCGCCCTCGCCACAGCCTCGATAACTGAAGGCGTTTGCATTGAAGATTCAATCGGCAGCAGGTGTTGCTAAAGGTGCCGCTGCTGGCGAAGGCAGACTGGCGTTTGGCAATTGCCGGTACATCATATATAGATGGGCTGCGCTCCAGCTGAAATTTGTGGCGCCCTGCATGGCACCGGTTTGTGGATGATAATTTTCCCGAATGGCTGCAGTGCCTGCCAAACCTTCCGCTCGCTGTAACAGCTTTTCGGCCAATGTCCTGGCCTCAGCTTGATAACCATATTGTTGCAGCGCCATCACGCCAAAATACCACTGATCCAACCACACCCGCCCGCGCCAATAAATGTCCGGATGATAAGCCGGGTTCGACAGGGCGGCGGTGCCGAGTGGCACTGCTGAATTAAATTCGGTGGTGGTCAGCATTACCTGCGCCACAGCTGCGGCTTGTTTTGGCGGGGCAATGCCGGTCCACAACGGGCTCCAGCCTTCCGGACCACGGCCACGTTTTGTCAGCAGCGTTCCGGTACAACCGTTTTGATCGGTGCTATCTGCTGCCGAAATTTGCCGGTCATAATAGAAGCCGGTTTGCGGGTCAAAAAAGCACTGATTAATGCGCTGGCTCAATTGGTCAGCTTGTTGTTTCAGTTGTTGTGCTGTGGCGGTTTTTCCTAATAAATCAGCCATTTTCGCCAGCAAATACTTCTCTTGCGCCAGATAGCTGTTGAGTTCGACCGATTCCTGATTTATTGAAAAACCAACAAGTTGTTGTTGCGCATTGGTATTTTTCAAAAACCGCACTTGCCAATCCTGCCGTGCCCGATTGAGATCCTGCGGATAAAATTGGTCGGCATACTGCTGCAGTTGTTGCTCATTGATAAAGCCAAACCGACCGGCATTGTCCATCCCGGACTCCCAGCCTGCACCATGCTGGGCACCAATATCCATTGCTTGATAATTGCCCTGTGCTAACAGTTGCTCGTAAAACGACTGGCTATAGCAGTCATACTTTTTGTCCGCAGTAGCGGTGCAATAACGGGCTAAGTCCGCCGGCGCGGAACCGGCGTTGAGGGTCAACGTAAAAAATAGATCGCCGGCAGCATTGTTATGTTTTGGATGCAGGGTCGCGCCGTATTCCGCCAAACCATTGTGGTTGTGATCGCGGTTGTTGTACCACCATTGATGATACGCCAGTAGTTTCGGATACATCTGTTTGATCAAAGCGAGATCAGCGGTGGCGTGATAAATTTGCCACACCGCCCAGCTGGCCAATGGCGGTTTAGAATTACGTTCGTTCCAGTTACCACCATCCCCGTTTCGTTGCTGATCTTGATTATAAAAAATGGCATCTGTCACCATACCGGCATCTTGCGGCCTGACTTTATCGGTCGTAGAAATTTGATAGTCAAACATCGCCAACATATTTTGTTTTGCCAGCTCCGGTGCAAACCAGGCTAAGGCCGCCGCGTGTTTCCAGCTATCCCAGGCCCAGGCGCCGTTAAACCAACGGGCGGTGGTACTCGGTGTCACCACATCTGTCAGGATATGTCCGGCGGCTGAACGCCAATTGCTTAATAAAGTTTCAATCGCCTTGATGGCAATAGGCTCTGGTACCAACGCCTTGTGCTGCGCGGTAGCGTTCAAACCGGTCTGCATATAATGTTGCCAGCGTAGCCTGCTTTGCTGCTGGTACTCAGCGGGTGTGGCAAACAGCAGGTTCAGAAAAGCTTGTTCCTGATCGTTCTCCTGCTGTGAGTGAAAATAACTATGGCTGGTGTAAAGCTGCTGACTGCCTGCGGCGGGAAGTTGCAGCCTGGTCTGGCTCAGATACTGTTGTTGCTGTTGTTGAATCTCGGTTGTGGTGGGTAACGATCGGCGGATCAAATAGCTGTTATCGCCTGACATCATTTGATCCCATTGCTGACGAACCCTGGCAAACTGAAAACTGACATCAACCTCGTTCGCCGACACGCTGGCACGCCAGCCAGGTTGTTGCGGCTGATCTTGCTGCCACTGCGTCAGCAACTGGCCCTGCCAGCTTAGTTGTAAGCTAAGTGATTGCTGCGTCCGGTTATGCAGGCGTGTTTCGACGATCGCAGTGCGGCCACTGACAAAGCGTAACTCCAACTCTAATGTCAGTTCCGGCCACTGATAACTGAGTAGTAGGCCACCGGCAAGTGCTTGTTGGCTGCTTTGTGCTTGTTGATAATCAAAAGGATGCTGGGCGGCAAGATCCCGGATTGTCAGTCGCTCCAGACCATTCGCCAGATAAAGCCCGTATTCTTCAGTGATCACCATCGGGCCGGTAAAACCACCTTGTTCACTCGCTGCCGTTGGCAGTAAAAAGCCATGCCATGCGCCCGCATCAAAGAACGGGTTAAAGGGTTGATTGCCAAAGGCGTCGGTTTGCCGGATAAACTGAGGGCTGCCGCTACGGTCCAAACTGCTTTGCCACGTCAACTTTTCCTGCGCTGGTTTTGCCTGGCAGTTCAAGGTGAAGAACACCAATCCTGCCAGCAATAATGACTTTGACAGATGAAAACTGCGGTGGGTCAGCTGCGGTATTTTTCGGCAATGTTCCTGCATTTGCACTCCTTTATCCTTGGTTCTTTTTGCATTCTACCGCGTTCGGCGGCCCGGAACACAGATACTAACTCAGGCAAATTCTTATTAAAATGATTTATACTATAAATATTGCAAAGGTTAAATTCTGCGCGTAGTATCGGTTTTGCAGTCACTTGTGAGTAGTTACTAATACAGAAACAAAAATACTATAAAAAAAGGTTAATAAGCCTTTATAAGCCTGAAGGAGGCGACAAGATGAAGGGTAAACATCGGAAACTTAGCTATATCTCGACCTTGGTGATGCTGCATTTGGCGGTGTTGACACAGTCCAACGCTATCGCGCAGCAACAAGCCGCAGATGATGAAGATCAGCAAACCGAAGTTATCGAAATTCGCGGCATCAGAGGTAGTTTGTTACGGGCCATGGATATCAAAAGGGGCTCAGATAACATTGTTGATGCCATCAGTTCAGAAGATATCGGTAAATTTCCAGATCAGAACGTCGCCGAATCATTGCAGCGGATCAGTGGGGTTTCTATTGATCGGGAAGGTGGTGAAGGTCAGCTTGTCACTGTTCGTGGCATGGGACCGGAATTTAATGCGGTGATGTTAAATGGACGAATGCTGGCGACAGTTGGCGACCCATCGTCAATGAGCTGGGATGGCACACCTGGTGGCCGCGCTTTTAGTTTTGATATCCTGCCGACCGAGCTTATCAACGGCGCCGAAGTGCATAAAACGCAATCTGCAGCAGTGCAGGAAGGGGCGATTGGCGCCACTATTAATATCACCACCATGCGTCCTTTTGACAAAAAGGGCTTTCAGGCGGTCGCCAGTGCGAAGGCCATGTACGACGATATGACCGGCAAAACTAAGCCGCAGCTGTCAGGCGTACTCAGCAATACCTTTAATGACGACAAGATGGGCGTGTTAGTGTCTTTTGCCCGTTATGAACGTGAAAGCCGTTATGAAGAAGCCAATACCGCCTATTACTTTAAAAGCACGGCGCCACTAGATGGCAAGGATTTCGGCTCCGTCTATTTCCCGCGTAACTATGATCAGATCGTACAGAATGAAGACCGCAGCCGCGACAGCGGAACTCTGGTATTTCAGTATCAACCACATAACGATGTGACCGTGACTGCAGACTTTATGCACTCCAAATATGATGTGGTCGGCCGGCAGGATATTTACCCGTCATGGTTCACCCCGGAAAATGTCAGAAATCCTGAACTGGATGCGAATAACACGCTGATTTACGCCGACTTTGTGAATGTGTTTGTCGAATCAATGGCGCGTCAGTCTGACGCCTCCAGCACCCTGAACGCATACGGTTTAAATATTGATTGGCAGGTGAATGATCGCTGGAAGAGTACGCTGGATGTCAGTGGCTCCAAGGCAAAATCTGATCCGGGTAAAGGTTGGTCTGATGTGGTGGTGGGGCGACCAGGTGCCTTTTCTTATGATCGCCGCCAGGGCCAGCAAGTGCCGACCATGGCTTTTGATGCACTGAAACCGGGTGATGCAGTCACTGCAGGCTGGACTTCGCTGCAAGGCACTGAATTGGATGATGAAATTTTCGGCAGTAAACTAGACAACCGCTATGCTTTGGAACTTGGTCCTTTGGTCGAAGTTAAATTTGGTGTCCATTATGCCGACCGTACCTTAGGCAAGGTGTATGGTGAAACCGAAGGGCCGTTGTCCTGGATTTACGCTGATAACAGCAGCCGTATTCCACTGCCAGATTCGTTGTTTCATTTGTTTGATGCCAAAGGCTTCTTGTCTGGTGCGTCGGGTACGCCGGTGAATCAATGGCCAACCTTCAATACTGATGAACTGATGGCGTATCTGAGCCGTGATGAAGTGATTGCGATGCTGGATGATCCGGAAGCGGCAAAGGCGGTATTTAGCCGCAATGGCTTTGGCCGGGTGTTAGATCAGTCCGCCTACGAGGTGAATGAAGAGTTGTTGTCGTTCTATACCGACTTCCACTTTGAAGGGGAACTGAGCGGTATGTTCTGGAAGCTAGTGACCGGTGTTCGTTACGTCGACACTACAAGCACCTCCAAAGGCAAACAAATTGCTTTACTGGATTTACAGCCTTCGCAAAATGAACCTGGCAAAGTATTCGCGGTGTATTCCGACGATTATCTGCCGGTCGAAATCAGCAATAGCTACCAGGACTGGTTGCCAAGTTTAAATGCCAATCTCAATTTTACCGATGATGTGATTGGCCGGATGGCCTGGTCGAAATCGATTACCCGTCCTGAACTGAATGAAATGAGCCCGTTGACCAGTTATGGCGACGGTCAGATTGATGGTTTAAGTGGTTCGGGCAGCAACCCGCTGCTCGCGCCTTACACCTCGAAAAACCTGGACCTTTCCCTCGAATGGTATTACGAGGAGGGTAGTTATGTCGCTTTGGCACATTTTAGCAAGGATATCGACGGTTATTTAGGCACCAGCACTTTACCTGAAATTCTGAGTTTGCCGAGCGGCAGCTACAACTATGAAATTTCACGCCCGATCAATGAAAGCAGCACCAAAGTCGATGGTTATGAATTTTCGGTGCAACATATGTTCACCAGCTTACCAGCCCCTTTTGACGGAGTGGGGGTGATTTTTAACCTGACCAAAGTCGACAGCACCTCCAGCGAGGATAACCTGCCATTGATTGGTTTGGGCGATTCGCAGAATTTGGTGCTGTTTTACGAGAAAGACGCTTTCCAGATACGCCTGGCGTACAACAACAGAGCGCGCTTCCTGCAGACCAAACCGGTGACCAGCGGTTCACGCCAGCGTGATGGCCATTACGTCGATGACTTCCAGCAACTGGATATCAGCGGCAGTTATGACATCAATGATAACTTCACCGTATTTTTTGAAGGGATCAACCTGACCAACGAACTGACCGTTAAAAGTGCTGAACTGGCGAATCAGACGTTGCAGGTGATTGAAACAGGGCCACGTTATGCCCTGGGCGTTCGCGCCAAGTTCTAATCGCAGCTTGGATTGCAAAAGGGGTTAACTTTGACTCGCGCTGCCGGTTGATTGCTGTACGCATCACCGGCAGCCGTTGCAGTTCGTCCCTGACTATCCCGCATTGCTCCTGATCCTGTTTGTCCGATCTAGTTGGTCAGCAGCGGATCCTGCCGAAATTGGCTGACTCAACAGAGAGTGCCGCCCATGTTAAAACCCCGTTCTCCCAGTTTTTTTCAAACTTTTGTATCTATTACCTCCTTGTTATTCATGCTGTTTATGACGGTGTATTACTTCGGTGAAGATTCGTCTTCTGGTCCGAATCAAGTGGCCTTGTTGCTGTGTGCTGGTTTAGCCGCTTTGATTGGACGTTATAACGGCCACCAGAGTAAGGACATTGAACAAGCCATTGTCAGAGGGATCAGCCTGACAATTAATGCCATGTTGATTTTACTCGTCGTCGGCGCACTGATTGGCTGTTGGATGCTGTCAGGGACAGTGCCGATGATGATTTATGCCGGTTTATTATTGCTGCATCCGGAATATTTTTACTTAAGTTGTACTTTGCTTTGTGGTGCAGTGGCGTTATGCGTTGGCAGTAGTTGGACGGTGGCCGCAACCTTAGGGGTTGCGATGCTCGGGGTCGCCGAAGGTTTTGGCTTATCGCCGCTTATTACCGCCGGAGCCATTATTAGTGGGGCATATTTTGGTGACAAGCTTTCACCGATGTCGGACACCACCAACCTGGCCGCGGCGGTCGCCGGGACCGATTTGTTTACGCATATCCGGTTTATGAGCCTGACTTCGGTGCCGGTGTTTGTGTGTAGCGCCTTTGTGTTCTGGCTGCTGGGGCGAAATAGTCTGGATGCTGGTGTTGTGATTGATTTTCAGCAGCTACAACAGGCGCTGCAGCACAATTTCACCTTAGCTTGGTATTTGTTGTTGCCGTTATTGGTGATTTTGCTGCTTTCTGTTTACCGGATGCCAGCGTTGCCGACTTTAGCGATCGGGGTGATCGCTGGAGCGGTGCTGGCGGTTGTTGTCCAGCAGCCGTTTATTCAGGCGCAGATGCCCGCGGAATTATCGGCAATGGATGCCAGCGTAAAGATTTTGTGGCAAGCGCTGTTTCAGGGGATCCAGCCGGAGACCGGCTCGGCGCTGCTCGACAGCCTGTTAAGCCGCGGCGGCATGAAAAGTATGCTCAATACCATTTGGCTGATTATCTGCGCTATGGCTTTTGGGGCAGTAATGGAGCAGGTTGGTTTGCTACAAAAGTTATTACAACTGATGCTCAGTATGGTGACACGCAGTGCGTCATTGATCAGCGCAACCATTGCCACCGCTTTTGCCACCAACTGCATTGCCGCTGATCAGTACATTAGTCTGGTGCTGCCGGGTCGGATGTTCAGCGAGCAATATCAGAAACATCAGCTGTCGCCGCAGCATTTATCCCGAGCGCTGGAAGATGGCGGCACTGTTACCTCGCCATTAGTGCCCTGGAATACTTGCGGTGCCTATATGCATGGCGTGTTGCATGTGGATCCGCTGCAGTATGCCGTGTATTGCTTTTATAACTGGCTAACGCCTTTGGTGGCGATTTTGCTGCTGCAGTTTGGTGTCATCAAGTTACCCGCAGTCAGTCACCGGGTGTAAACGGCGCTGACTGCTCAGGTTATAGGGAACAAGAGTTAGTGCGAGTGGCGTGGAGTTTTACTGGCGATGTTGCGATATTGCGTCATGTTTTTGAACACGCCGCCTTCCGATAACTCCGACACTTCAATCCGATAACACTGTTGCCACCAGGTTTGACTGGCTGGTGTCATCTCGGTCAGCGCGGCGCGGCGTGCGGCTAGTTGGGTTTCGTCCAGTAACACGTTCACCAGACCCTGATTTAAATCGACGCGGATGAAATCGCCATTTTGTAATAACGCCAGACCGCCACCGGCTGAGGCTTCTGGTGATGCGTTCAGAATAGAAGGTGCACCGGAAGTACCACTTTGCCGGCCATCACCGATGGTTGGCAGCGCATTAATCCCTTGGTTGAGCAGGGCAGTGGGCGGTTGCATATTCACCACTTCCGCCGAGCCCGGATAGGCTTTCGGGCCGCTGTAGCGCATCACCAAAATACAGTGCTCATCAATGTTCAGTGCCGGGTTGTTGATGTCCGCATGATAATGTTCAGGACCGTCAAACACGATCACCCGGCCTTCAAAACAACCAGGCTGGGTAGGATCGGTCAGATAACGCTGCCGGAACTCCTCATCAATGGCCGAGACTTTTAAAATCGCCGATTGAAATAAATTACCGGTCAGCACCTTTAAGCCAGCCTGTTGTTTCAGTGGCTGGTCAAATGGCCGGATCACATCGCTATTGTGGCAAGGGGCTTCAGTACAGTTTTGCGCCAGACTCTGGCCGTTGACCGTCAGTGTGTCGCCGTGTATCAAACCTGCGTTCAGCAGTTGATTGAGCACCGCTGGTAAACCACCGGCATTGTGGAAATCTTCACTTAAATAATGTCCAACTGGCTGCATGTTGACTAATTGAGGCACATGTTGCCCCAACTGTTGCCAGTCGCTAAGGTCGAGTTCAATGCCGGCATGTTGGGCAATGGCATTGATGTGAATCGGCGCGTTAGTCGAGCCACCTAAAGCTGAGCAAACCACAATGGCATTTTCAAATGCCCGGCGTGTAAGAATTTTGGCTGGTGTCAGGTCTTGCCACACCATTTCAACGATCCTTTTACCGGTGTGATAGGCCAACTGCGCCCGTTCACGATAAGGCGCCGGTACGGTGGCGGAGCCTGGTAACATCATACCGAGCGCTTCTGCCAGACAATTCATCGTTAATGCGGTGCCCATGGTATTGCAGTGGCCGGCCGACGGTGCTGAGCTGGCGACACGGCGAATAAATTCGGCATAATCAATCTCGCCCTGGGCCAGCAGTTTGCGCGCTTGCCAGATAATAGTGCCAGAGCCAACACATTGGCCGCGGTAGACACCGTTCAGCATTGGACCGCCGGAAAAGGCAATTGCCGGTAGGTTGACGCTGGCCGCACCCATTAACAGCGCAGGTGTGGTTTTGTCGCAACCTGTGGTTAGAATAACGCCGTCAATCGGGTAGCCGTGGAGAATTTCAATCAGCGAAATACACTGCAAATTTCTGTCTAATGCTGCAGTTGGACGGCGGCCGGTTTCCTGAATTGGGTGCACCGGAAACTCAATTGGAATGCCACCGGCGTCACGGATCCCTGCTTTAAGGCGTTCCGACAATTGCAAATGGATGCGGTTACAAGGCACCAAATCAGAACCGGTTTGGGCGATCCCAATAATGGGTCGCGCCGATTGCAGTTCTTCAATGGTCAGGCCGTAATTCAGATACTTTTCGAGGTAGAGAGCCGTCATATCCGGGTTTGAGTCGTCGTCAAACCACTGTTGGCTTCTAAGTTTGAATGTACTTTTTGTCATCGTGATTCCCTAACGCGTCGCAACCAGCGCGATATATTGTGCCATCAAAAGTTCAGCCCGCTGTTGCAGTTCGCTGAGACTAAACGAAGGCTGGAATAAATTGCTGCCCAGGCCAAAACCACAGCAACCCGCTTGCAGATAAGCCGCCATATTGTGTTCATCGATGCCACCGACGGCGAGGACTTGGCTCTCTTTGGGTAAAACGGTACAGAGGGCTTTTACTGTCGCTGGCGGAATGTTATTGGCCGGAAACAGTTTGAGCATGTCGGCTCCGGCCGCTAATGCACGAAATGCTTCAGTCGCCGTGGCACAACCTGGTACCGACAACAGTTGCGCCGCCTTGCTGGTTTTGATCACGTCGACATTGGTATCTGGTGACACGATAAATTGCCCACCTGCTGCGACAACATCAGTTACCTGACTGGTTTGGGTCACAGTGCCGGCACCAAATAAAGCCTGGCCTTTAAAATGTTTCGCCATCATTGCGATCGATTCCAACGCATCTGGTGACGTGAGTGGCACTTCGATCATCCGGTAACCTGCCTGTAGCAAAATTTCGGTCACGCTCAGGCAGTGTGGTGGTGTTAAACCCCTTAAGATGGCGATCAAAGGGGTGCTGGCCTCGGGTTGAATTAACATGATGTTGCTCTCTGCGGGTGTTGAAGCGTTAATCGTACTGTTGCGCGAGCGCGTTAAACCCAGCCACGCTGGCCGTCTCGGCGCTGATACATTGGCTTACCAGCCCAAAAAAACTGGCAGCCTGTTGATAGCGTTGGTTCAGCTGATGGTTGCCAACAAACAGCAGTGGTGTGTCGTCAGTTATCCAGTGGTGGGCTGCCGAAAATTCCTGGCCAATGATCAGTCCTGACAATAGTCCGCTGGCAGCATGCGGCGGCAGCTGTCCGGTCAGTACTTGTGCCCGAACGGAAAATATCTGATGCAACAGGTTGTTGGCGGTACTCGACTGCTGCAATCCTTGTAAAAAAGAAGGGGTATCAACAGCGCCTTGCTGGCAAAAAGTGGCGAGTGAACTGTGTTGGCGCAGCAAGGCAAATAACTCGCCACTGATAAAACTCTGAAATTGAACAATGGAGCCTTGTGCTACCCGTGCCCATTTACTATGGGTTCCCGGTAAACATAACCAGGCATTTTCCAGATTGCTCAGTTGCAAAGCGCCAAAAATTTGCGTTTCCTCGCCACGCATCACATCAGCAATGCCATGGCTGTCGGTATAACATAAACCCGGTACTAGCCGGATTGGCGGTAAGCCGGACGCACTTAGTGCAGCGGGCAGCAGTTGACTGGCTAGTGCCAAAGACGGCAAATTCACCGGACAGGGTAAATAAGGCATTTCATACCAACCGTGGCGACTGCCCACCATGCCTGCCATCAACATAAATTCAGCTTCAGCTAGCCAGTTTTGGCATTGCTGTTGAAGTACCGAAGCAAAATCGCCCGACTTTAACGATAAAATACCGTCCGCGGACTGACGGCTATCAAGCAGGTTACCTTGCTGATCCAGCAGAAAACTTCGCAGACAACTGGAGCCCCAATCCACAGCTATGCGCTTCATTAAGCGCGTCCACCATCAACAATGAAGGCTTGTCCGGTGATCATCCGGGATGCATCTGACGCTAAAAATAACGCTGCAGCCGCGATATCTTGTTCGGTGATGGTTTGTTTCAGTGCTTGTTGTGATAAACACTCGGCCACCGCTTGTTCGGTGGCCCACAACTGTTGTTGTTTTTCGGTCATCACCCAGCCCGGCACCAGGCTATTGACCCGGATGCCGTCGGGGCCAAGTTCTCTTGCCAGCGCTTTACTTAAACCCATGATGCCTGCTTTCGACGCGACATATGCCGGATAGCCGGTTAAACCCAGCAGCGCCGAATTTGAACTGAGATTAATAATGCTGCCGCACTGTTGTGCACGCATTACCTTTGCCACGGCCTGAGCCGTAAAAAAGTGGGGTCGTAAATTGATGTTCAGGCACTGGTCCCATTCAGCGGCAGTGAGTTGGTCGAGCTGTTGTCGCTGATCCGACCCTGCGTTATTAATCAGTACTTTTATCGGACCCAAGGTGGCAACAGCCGTCGCGATACATTGCTGAAGTGCAGCAATATCCTGCACATCACAAAGTTGAAAAAAAGGCGCAGGATTTGGCCCTGCGCTAAGGTCCAGACACAACTCCTCGGCCAATGCTTGCTGGCAATCTATGAATGCAACTTTTGCCCCTTGTTGCTGAAAGGCGGTGACTAAAGTGCGACCAATGCCCGAAGCGCCACCGGTAATAAAAATACAACTATTCGCCAGATCAGGGTAAATGACGGTATTCATAAAGGGGCCTCTGAAATGCAGTTATCAATAAATATGTTATTTATAGTATAATTAAACTTTGGACATTGCAAGGCGTGGTCAGTGGCAATCAGCGGAAATTTTTGTTTCAGCAGATGCTGATAAAAAAGGGGTTGGGTCTGTGATTAAGTCTTAGCAGCAGTTTTTAACAGCAGCATGGCCGTGCGAATCACAAGGAGTTTTTAGGTGGCATTTAGCCCTGACAAAAAGCCAGGGCCGGACGAAAGTTATTTGAAGATTAGTCTTTGCTGGTGGGGGTTAAACGCTCTTCAATCAGCTGTAAAGCTTCGGTTTCGATTTGTCGGGAATGCTCTCTGGCCGCCTGGCTATCACCTGCAGCAATTGCGGCATAGATTTTATGGTGATCCTGATAACTTGCGCTGTCGACGCCTTTAAAATAGTTGGTAAATCGGATACTGACGCGCAGTGCCGTTTCAATAAAATTGCGCAGCTGCATAAAAAATGGATTTTTACTGGCTGACAAAATCGCCACATGAAAGTCGATATCTGCCTGCAGTGGATCGGCCAAACCTGATTCAGCCTGCAGCATCTGTTCTAGTGCCGTCGCTAACACTTGTAGATCTGCTTTTGAGGCGTTGCGTGCGGCAAGGGCCGCGGCTTCAGGTTCGATCGCCATCCGTAACTGTAAAAAATCACGTAAAGTTTCCAGGCTTGGTGTACTGCTGAGGATCCAGCTCAGCATATCAGGGTCAAATAAATTCCAATGCTCCCGTCGTTGCACAATGATACCTTTTCGCGGCCGGGAGATGAGTAACCCTTTGGCGGCTAACATTTTTACGGCTTCACGTGTGGCAGTGCGGCTGATTTGGTATTGCTCACATAATTCAGCTTCAGACGGAAAACCCTGATCGATCATATAACGTTCACTGACGATGGCTTTGCCTAGCTCTTGCACTAATTGATGGGTCAGATTATTTGGAGATGAGCTGCGTAACATGAAAGCTGCCTGTATTTAAATATTATGAATATGATAATAGAGATAAGCGGTTTAAGCCAGTCTCAGCCCGCGCTGCTGGCAGGCAACGCAAACAGCGGTTCGGGTAACGCTGAGGCCGAAACCTGATAAATAAACAGATCACCGGCAAAAGGTTGTTGCTGTTTTTCGAGGTCGGATAAACCGTCCCAGGCGCTGGTCACGAATAGCAAGGTTTGTTGCCTGCCGCCAAGCGCCACGCAGCTGCTTTGGGTCACATCCAGTTGAATATGACCGGCAATACGGCCATCGGGCAAGTAGCGATAAACTCTGCCACTGCCCCAATGTGCACTCCACAAATGCCCATCGGCATCGATGGTGGCGCCATCCGGGTAACTATGTTCCGGGGTTTGATGCCACAGTTCGCCGCCGGTAACCATGCCGCTACTGGCATCAAAGGCATACCGTTTGATGGTCCGGCGAGGAGAGTCAGCATGATACAACCAGCGGGAGTCGGGACTGAAACCAAGACCATTGGCAATTTGTAAACCTGAAAATATCTTCTGCAAGCCTGTGGCAGCGCTGTAACAATACAAACTGCCGCTGCTGTCAGGGGGGTTGGCCGTTGGGTCTTCAACCATGCTGCCCACCCAGAAACGGCCTTGCCGATCCATACGACCATCATTGAGTCGATTGCCTGGTAAATGCGGTTCAGTTTCAGCCACCACTTGCCAGTCGCCAGTATCTGGCTGATACAGCGCGACACCTTTGTAAAATGACACCATTAATTGCGCTGGGTTGCTGGTCAGGCCGATGGCCGTGATTGCACTGGGGGCTTGCCATTGTCGCAAGGTTTCGGTTGCCAGCAGATAACAATACAAGGTTGCCTGTTTGATATCAGTCCACCAGATTGCATCGAGGCGTTGGTCATATACCACAGCCTCGCCAAGTTGGTTTTGTACCGGCAGTCGCTTCAGTAATTTTGCTTCCAACATCAACTTACCACCAACTAATATATAACGCGCAGAGGATGGCGACTATTGCCAGTGCCGCAATATTGTAGCTTGTGCTGGTGCTGTAATTGATCTTGGTTTGATCTTGTGGCCGAAGCGCCGCCTGGTCCAATTTAGACACAACAATCGCCAGTAGTAAGCAGGCAATAAACACCAGACCGACCCGGTCAATAAAGGGTAAGGCTGGCCATAGCAGTTTGAGTGCTAACGAAAAAATAGCTGAACCAGCCGCGGCCGCCAATGCACCTTTTGCTGTCGCACCGGACCAAAACATCCCAAGCAGAAACAACACCACAATACCCGGGGTGAAAAAGCCGGTAAATTCCTGAATATATTGGAAAGCCTGATCCAATTGCCCCAACAAGGGTTTGGCAAAAATGACCGCGAGCAGCATGGCGGTAAAACTCACCCAACGGCCGATTTGTAAATAGTGCTTTTCGCTTCTGCCGGTGCGGTATTTGGAATAGATATCCATGGTGAAAATCGTCGCGATGCTGTTAGACATCGAACCAAGTGACGACACAATTGCAGCAATTAATGCCGCAAACACAAAACCGCGGATCCCTTCAGGCAATAAATTCATCAGCGTTGGATAGGCTTTGTCAGCAGGTTCTAACCCTGGATAGATCACAAAAGCGACGATGCCAGGCAACACCACAATGATCGGCATCAATAACTTTAAGAAGGCCGCAAAAACGATGCCCTTTTGCGCTTCGCGCAAGTTTTTAGCTGCCAGCGCCCTCTGAATGATGTATTGATTAAAACCCCAGTACGACAGATTCATAATCCACATTCCACCAATCAGCACCGAAAGGCCGGGCAAGCTCATGTAATGTGGATTGTCAGGTGACAAAATCATATCGAATTTTTCTGGCGCCTTGGTCAATAAGGTATTAAAGCCACCCAACACAGTGCCATCAGCCGAGGCCATGCCCAGTGTTATATAGGTGAGCATCAGGCCGCCTGCGACCAGCACCACGACTTGAATAATATCGGTATAAGCCACGGCTTTTAAACCACCGTATAACGAGTAGGTCAGCGATAACCCTGCCAAAAACAGCAAGCCGTAGTTCATATCGATGCCGGTGGTGGTGTAGATAGCTAAAGCGCCCAACCATAACACCGAGGTTAAGTTGACAAAGACGTAGACGCCGAGCCAGAAAATGGCCAGTAACAACCTGACTTCAGGTCCAAAACGCTGTTCCAGATACTGCGGCATGGTAAAAATACGTTTTTCCAGCAATACCGGCAGGATGTATTTGCCGATGATGATCAACGTCAGTGCAGCCATCCATTCATAGGAAGCAATAGCCAGTCCGATGGCATAACCAGAGCCGGACATGCCGATGATTTGCTCGGCGGAAATATTGGCGGCGATTAACGAAGCACCGACAGCCCACCAGGGTAAACTGTTGCCAGCCATAAAATAATCGAGGGTATTTTTCTGATGCCCTGGTTTTTCGCGGGACACCCACAGCGCAATACCAATCAGCACGACGATGTAAGCGAGAAACAGACTGAGATCGATGAATGAAAGTGCATGCATAAGAATGTTGTTCAAATAATGAGTTGGTGTTTTAAAATACTATTTATAATACATAACAACAAGTAGAATTTCAGCTGCTCTGACCTTATCGTTAATTCATTGAAATATAAATCATATCTGCGATGAAACCCGATTCTGCAGGGCGGCAAACTCAAAAGGGTTCACTTTTAACGGATAGTGCTTGCAACTTAATCATATATTTGTATTATAAATATCACTAATTGATATTGTGGTTAAAGCTATGAAGTACTCTTTGTTCATTATTGTGCTGCTGCTCAGTTGCTTTGTGCAGGCAAAACGCGAGCCCTGGCAGGATCATCAAGTCTTTGCGATTAACAAATTGCCGCCGCATAACACGATGTTTTCATTCAGTTCCAGCGCAGCGGCGCTGGCTGATCAGCCTGAAACTAATACCAACTATCTCTCTTTAAATGGCTTCTGGCAGTTTAACTGGCAAGCCCAATCAGATCAGGCCCCCGCCGGATTTGAGCAGCCAGGGTTTGACGCCAGCCGCTGGCAACAGATCAAAGTCCCTGGTAACTGGGAAGTTCAGGGCTTTGGGTATCCGATCTACCTGGATGAACGTTACCCTTTTGATGCGAAGTGGCCGGCTGCCCCGAAAAAAGACAATGCTGTAGGGTCCTATCGGCGGCAGTTCACCTTACCGGAGAACTGGGCAGGACGGCAGGTATTTTTGCAGGTCGGTGCGGCTAATTCTTCGCTGGAACTTTGGTTAAACGGTCGTTATCTGGGCTTTTCGCAGGGTTCAAAAACGCCGGCCGAGTTTGATTTAACAAGCTATTTGAAACCTGGCGACAACATACTGGCCCTGCAGATCCGACGTTGGAGCGATGCCAGTTATCTGGAAAGCCAGGATATGCTGCGTCTCACCGGAATTGAACGTGATGTCTTTTTGTATTCGACGCCAAAACAGCATATTTTTGACCTTTTTGCCAAACCTGAGTTAGACCGCAGTTTGCAGCATGGGACTCTGAGTCTGGAGCTGGCGTTAAAGAACTACACTGCAAAAAACGAACAGCTGCAGGTGCAATATCAATTATTAGACCCGGCAAACGATCAGCGGCAAGTATTACAAGGGCAGCAAAAACTGAAGGTTCCTGCCAACGCACAGCAACAACTGAAGTTGCAGGCAAAATTAACGGCACCGAAATTGTGGAGCGCGGAAACACCACATTTATATACTTTGTTGGTCAGCGTGTTTGATTCGCAGGGGCAATTACTGGAAACCGTACGCCAGGACATTGGTTTTCGCCGGATAGAAATAAAGAACGGCCAATTGCTGGTGAACAATCAAGCCATTTATATCCGTGGCGTGAACCGGCATGAAACATCGCCAATAAATGGCCATGTAGTGACCCAGCAAGAAATGCTGCGTGATATTCAATTAATGAAGTCGCTGAATATCAATGCGGTACGCAGCAGTCATTACCCGAATAATCCTTATTGGTACAAGCTGACCGACAAATATGGTTTGTACGTTATTGACGAAGCGAATATTGAGTCGCATCCATTAGCCGTCAAAGAAGAAACTCAGCTTGGCAATGAAATGAGCTGGTTCGCCGCCCACCTGGATCGCACCCAGCGGATGGTGGAACGGGATAAAAATCACCCCTCAATTATTATCTGGTCTTTGGGCAACGAAGCGGGCACCGGTAAGATCTTTGAGCAAACTTATCAGTGGATAAAACAGCGTGATCCAAGTCGTCCGGTGCAGTATGAACCGGCCGGAACTGAAGCCTACACAGATATCTTCGCGCCGATGTACCCAAGCATGCAGCGGCTGGAAACTTATGCAAAAGAGCATAAGGACCGGCCGGCGATCATGATTGAATACGCCCATGCGATGGGGAATTCGGTCGGAAATCTGCAAGACTATTGGGATTTGATTGAAAAATATCCGGTCCTGCAAGGTGGTTTTATCTGGGATTGGGTTGATCAGTCGCTGGCGTATACCAACCCAAACGGCGTTAAGTTCTGGGCCTATGGTCAGGATTTTCATCCGACTTTACAAAGTGACGGTAATTTTCTCAACAACGGCTTGGTTGACCCAAATCGGGTGCCACATCCACATGCTTTTGAAGTGAAAAAAGTATATCAACCCGCGCGATTCAAAGCCATTGACGTGGCGGCCGGACGTTTTTCATTGTTGAACCGCTACGCATTTCGTTCTTTATCGCACTTTGATTTACATTGGAAAATTGAAGCTGATGGTCTGTTAATCGCACAAGGTCAACAAGCTTTGCCGTTGATCGCAGCCGGTCAAAGTGGCGAAGTGAAGCTGACTTACCCAGCATTGCCAGAGCACAGTCCTTACGAGTATATAATCACCTTAAGCTTAAAGCTGAATACTGCTGAGCCTCTATTGGCCATCGGCCATGAAGCCGCTTTTGAGCAATTTAGTCTGCCGGTTCGTCAGGTTGCGGTTCAGGCAGCTGCGCAGCCGCAGTCGCCGATCAGCATTGAGCAGCAGGCGAACCTGCTGTTATTGCACAACGATCAGATGCAAATTGGTTTTGCCAAAGATACCGGCTGGCTGTCGCAGTATCAGCATCATGGCCGGTCGCTGCTACAGGGGCCTTTGACTGCAAACTTCTGGCGAGCGCCAACAGATAACGATTTAGGCAATCAGATGCCGCAATGGGCGAAAATCTGGCAGCATGCGGAAAGGCGGTTAGCCTTGCAATCGCTGCAGACTGAGGTGCAACAGGACAAAGTAAAAGTCACCGCCACTTATCAGAGTTCAGATTTTAGCGGCTACTATCAGGTGCAGTATCTGGTACATACCGATGGTCGAATTGACGTCGACAGCCAACTGACGCTGGCGGCGGGGCAAACATTGCCAGATTTACCAAGGTTTGGCATGCAAGCTGTGTTAACAGGCGAGCACCAGTTTGTCAGTTGGTATGGACGAGGCCCACACGAAAGTTATGCTGATCGCAAAACTTCCGCCGCACTCGGCTGGTACAAACTGCCGCTGCAAGAACAAATTCATCATTATGTCAGGCCGCAGGAAAACGCCAATAAAACCGATGTCCGCTGGTTTGCACTGAAAAATGCGCAAGGCGCCGGCTTGTTAGCGGTGGCAGCAGATAAGCTTTCGGCGAGTGCCTGGCCTTATTTGCAACAAGACATTGATTTTGACCCTGAAACCGACGGGACTGCTTCTGCATCAGGCTTGGTGCCGCTGACCCGCAAACATGGCGCGGAAGTCCCGATCCGTTCGTTGGCGACCATCAATCTGGATATGGCGCAGATGGGCGTCGGCGGCGATACCTCCTGGGGCAGACCGGTGCATGACCAATACCGGCTCCCGGCAAAAAATTATCAGTATCGATTCAGTTTAATCCCGTTCTCGACCGGGCAGGATGAACGTCAATTGGCTCGCCAGTCGGCGCAATAGGGAGGAATAATCATGGAAGCAAGCATCGAACCACAAAGCGCGACCCTCACCAAACAGATTGCGGCTTTACTGCAACAACACTACGGTTTGCAGGGGCTGTTGCAGCCTTTGCCTGGCTACAGCGATCTTAATTTTTTGCTGCAACTGGGCGACACCGGCCGCTACATTGTCAAAGTGGCCAACAGCGCCGAAAGCCTGGCGGTGCTGGATTTGCAAAACAAAGCGATGCAAGCGCTGGCTGCGGCCGACATTGCTGTGCCCGAAGCGCTGGCCAATCGCGCTGGTACCTTGATCACCGCTATAGATTTGCACGGTGAAGCGCGTTGGTTGCGGGTGTTAAGTTACTTGCCCGGGCGTTGCTACGGTGAATTAACCCAAGCAGACAAAGGGCCGGCACTATGGCAACAATTGGGCGCGTTACTAGGTAAAGTCAGTCATGGGTTTGCCAATTTTGAACATGTCGCTGCATACCGGGAGTTGGACTGGGATCTGGCGACTGCTTATCGCCTGTGCCGGAAAAAAATCTACCTGTTGTCTGCGCAACGAGAGTCGTTGGTGCAGCATTTTCTGGCGTTGTATCAGCAGCAAGTCAGACCGGTTCTGAGTCAATTGCCGCAAAGTGTCATTCACAACGATGCCAATGACTACAACCTGTTACTGCAAAAGGCGGATCTGGGCTGGCAAATCACCGGCTTGCTGGACTTTGGCGATATGTTGTACAGCCACACCATCAATGAACTGGCTGTTGCCTGTGCTTATGCCATTTTGAATCAAGCCGATCCGGTTCAGGTGATCAAAACGGTTACCGCTGCTTACCATCAACAGCATCCACTGACTGAAACTGAGCTGCAGGTGTTACCTTGCCTGATTGCGCTGAGGTTGTGTCTCAGTTTATGTAACTCCGCTCAAGCCAGTCTTGCTGAGCCCGATAATCAATATATTTTGATTTCGGCCACCGCGGCTGAACAAGCGTTGATTCAGTTGCAACAACTCGATTTCATCTGGGTTGGGCAACTGCTGAAACAGCAGTGTTTGGGGCAAGTTGAGCCCGGCCGCTCTGGCCACGAACTACGGCAGTTGCGTCAGCGTTACTTCAGTAAAACTCTCAGTCTGAGTTATCAGCAGCCGCTGAAAATAGTCCGTGGCTCTGGTGCGTATTTGTATGATGAAGCCGGCTTAGACTATTTGGATATGGTGAACAATGTTTGTCATGTGGGCCATTGCCATCCGCAAGTGGTGGCAGCGGGTCAGCAGCAAATGGCGCTGCTGAATACCAATACCCGTTATTTACACGACAACCTGGTGGATTACGCCGAGCAGCTTCTGGCCACCATGCCATCAGAGTTGTCGGTCTGTTTTTTTGTCAATTCCGGCAGCGAAGCCAATGAACTGGCGTTTCGACTGGCACGTGCAGCGACCGGTCAGCGCGATCTGATAGTGGTAGATGGTGCATATCATGGCAATACGCAGGCCTGTATTGATGCCAGTCCCTATAAGTTTGATGGCCCGGGCGGAGAAGGTGCCGCGGCACATATCCACAAAGTGTTGCTGCCGGATCCCTACCGGGGTCGCTATCAGGGTTACAGCCAGGCCACAGGTGCCGCTTATGCAGCAGATATCAGCCGGGCTTTGGCCGATATTTCGGCGGCTGGTCGTCAGGTGTCGGCTTTTATCTGTGAGTCCTTGCAAGGGGTGGCCGGGCAAATTGTGATGCCAGACGGTTATTTACAGCAGGTCTATTCGCTTGTCCGGGCCGCTGGAGGACTCTGTATTGCCGATGAAGTACAAGTCGGATTTGGCCGGGTCGGCAGTCAGATGTGGGGCTTTCAGACGCAGCGGGTGGTGCCTGATATCGTGACCTTGGGTAAACCTATTGGCAATGGCCATCCGATGGCTGCTGTGATCACGACCAGAGCGATCGCCGATGCTTTTGCCAATGGCATGGAATTTTTTAATACCTTTGGTGGGAACCCGGTGTCCTGTGCCATCGGCAGCGCAGTACTGAAAGTATTGCAGCAGGAACAACTGCCACAACGGGCGCTGGAAACTGGCCTTTATCTGCAACAACAATTACGTCAGTTACAGCAACAATATCCAATTATTGGTGATGTGCGTGGCATGGGGTTGTTTTTAGGTGTGGAGCTGGTGACTGACAGGCAGAGCAAAACCGCCGCAACGGCTGAGATGGCCTGGTTAGTCGAGTTTATGAAACAGCAACGAATTCTGCTCAGCTCTGAAGGGCCCGATGCCAATATTTTAAAGATGAAGCCGCCGCTGGTCTTCGGGCGCAATGAGGCCAATCGGTTTCTGGAGAGCTTCAGCCAGGGGCTTTCGGTGATGCAGACGCTAAATTTTACGCCCTAGTTTCGGTGATTAAATAACCTATTTAATTCGCAAATTTTAAAAACAAAGGTCAGCAGACCCTAAAGGAATCATTATGGATTTTCTCACGTCATTGGGGCTTAAGCCGCTTAATCCTTGTGCCAGTTCAGGCTTGAACTGGTTGTTTAATGAACAAAGTGCAGCAGTGAGTGTGGTGTCACCGGTGGATGGCAAAACCATTGCCAATGTACAGCATGCCGGTGCCGCGCAATATCAACACGTCGTTGAAGTGGCAGAGGTAGCGGCAAGCTACTGGCGGCAGCAGCCGGCGCCAAAACGCGGTGACATCGTCCGTCAGATTGGTGACGCCTTGCGGGCCAATAAAGAGGCTTTAGGTCAGCTGGTATCTTATGAAATGGGGAAATCGTTACAGGAAGGTTTAGGTGAAGTGCAGGAGATGATTGATATCTGCGATTTTGCCGTTGGTTTATCCCGACAGTTGTGTGGCTCGACCATGCACTCCGAACGACCTGGTCACCGGATGTATGAGCAGTACCATCCACTGGGTGTGGTAGGTGTTATTTCCGCCTTTAACTTTCCGGTCGCGGTTTGGGCATGGAACGCGATGATAGCGGCGGTGTGCGGAAATGTAACCATTTGGAAACCTTCAGAAAAAACGCCATTAACTGCACTGGCATGCCAACATATTCTGCAGCGGGTGCTGGCCGACAATGCGCTGCCGGAAGGTATTTTTAATCTGGTGATAGGTACTGGCGATACAATTGGCGAGTTGATGCTGGAGGACAGCAGGGTGGCGCTGGTGTCGGTGACGGGGTCAACCCGTGTCGGCCGTCACGCCGCGCAGAAAATTGCCGCGCGCTTTGGTAAATCGATTTTAGAGTTAGGTGGTAACAACGCCATTATCATCACTGAACATGCTGATCTTGCTTTGGCCATTCCTGCTGTGGTGTTTGGCGCTGTTGGCACTGCCGGACAACGTTGCACCACCACCCGGCGGGTGATTGTGCATGCCGACGTCTATGACAAAGTAAAACAAAGCTTGGTTTCGGCTTATCAGAAACTACGGATCGGCGATCCACTGGATCAGCAAAATCATGTTGGCCCACTGATTGACCAAAGCGCTGTGGCAGCGTTTCAGGCGGCCATTATGCAAGCGCAACAACAAGGCGGTACTGTATTGACCGGCGGCGACGTCCTCAATGGCGGGCAGTATGCTTCCGGCTGTTACGTCAGGCCAGCAATAGTCGAAGCACAAAATCACTACCCTGCAGTTCAGCAGGAAACCTTTGCGCCCCTGTTGTATTTGCTGCGCTATGAAGGCGATTTGACCGAAGCCATCGCTATGCAAAATGCCGTGGCACAAGGCTTGTCATCAGCAATTTTTACGACTCAATTACAACAGGCGGAACAATTTCTGGCCTGTAGTGGTTCAGATTGCGGGATTGCCAATGTGAATATTGGCACTTCAGGTGCTGAAATCGGCGGGGCTTTTGGTGGTGAAAAAGAAACCGGAGGTGGTCGTGAATCTGGCTCTGATGCATGGAAAGCCTATATGCGCCGGCAAACCAATACCATTAATTACTCAAGCACAATGCCGTTAGCGCAGGGGATTAAATTTGAGTTATAACCCGCTTTGCGGGTAAAAGTGAGCTCCAGCGGTAATTAAAAAAAACGGGGTCAGACTGTTCATCTGATCCCGTTTTTTTGAATACCACAGGTGTTTATCAATTTGGGTTATTGCATTGCAGATGTCTAAACCGCAATGCAAAACCTAGTTCAAAATCTAAACCCAGGGTATAGCCCAAATCCTTAGTCCAAAGATTTGGTTTCTAACGCTCTTTTACCATCCCGCTCACGCGCACGACGGTCTTTTTCAGATTCCAGATCAAGACGTTTTTGTTGTACCGCCGATGGTGCTGTTGGCATCGGTTTACGTGGCAGTTTTTTGTCCGCCATCGCTGCTTCGTATAAGAAGCCGGCCATGATGACTGAGGCTTGTTTTAAGTCATCTTCAATCACGTGATCAATCGAATCGATATGGGTATGGTGCAGGCGCGTGCTGTAATCGAGCGGATCCTGAATAAACTGGAAGCCTGGTAAGCCAACATCGTCGAACGATTCATGGTCGGTACCGCCGGTCGATAATGGCGAAATGGTGCCGGTGCTTAAATCGCTGTATGGACCAAACCATTCAGACAACATTGGTTTTGCCGCCACATTGCCTTCGGTGTAAATACCGCGGAAACGACCGCTGCCGTTGTCCATATTGAAGTAGACCGATAATTTATCATAAGCCGGTTTTGGCTGGATCGGCCAACCCGGATTTGACCACAAATAGCGTGGTAAGGCTTTTTCCGCCGGATCAGTAGGTTCAGGGCGAGTCGCCAGGAAATCATTGACATAAGCCCGTGAGCCATACAAACCTTGCTCTTCACCTGACCACAGCGCAATCCGAATGGTTCGTTTTGGTTTCACGTTCAGCTTGGATAAAATCCGTACCGCTTCCATCGCCACGGCAACGCCAGCGCCGTTATCTACCGCACCATCACTGGCATGCCATGAATCGAGGTGACCACCCACCATCACCACTTCGGCATTTTTGTCAGTTCCCGGAATTTCGGCGATGGTGTTATAGGATTTCATATCATCATCGTGGAACTTGGCTTTGATATCGAGGTTCAGCTTCGGTTGTTCTTTGCGATCCAGCATCCGCGTCAGCAGGCTGTAATCTTCTTGTTCAATGATGATTGCCGGTACTGGAAAGGTTTCACCTGGTTTATGTGATTTACCAAACACCCGCACTAAACCGCCTTGGCGGCTGCTACGGTAAATAACACCGGCAACTTGTTCTTTTTCTAAAAACTCATTCAGCGCTTTGCTAAATTTGTAGCTTTGCATCCGGCTGTCACGCAACGCTTTGGTCATAAACGACTGATAACTCGCCCGGGCGCCCGGATCATAGTCTTTTAAACCTGACAGTTTTTGGGCGCTTAACCGTTCGAAAATCACGGTTTTTGGCGGTTCAATTTTTGAATCTTCACCCATCAACAGAATTTTACCCTTGAGCTTACCTGCGTATTGCGCCAGATCTGCCACTGTATTGACGTCAAACATCACCACATCGCCGCTGACCATGCCTTTGGTGCCAGGGGTCCACGCCACCGGAATGCCGTGCAGTGATTGTTGACGTGGGCCGGCCAAAGTGATGCTGGCCATTTCGCTGCTCCAGCCCCGACCAAATTCAAACGGATGCAGTTGGCCATTTTTCAAACCCCAGTCCTGCAACTGCTTCAGCGTCCAGTGATTGGCTTCCACCATCTGCGGCGACGCGGTTAAGCGGGGACCAATTTCGTCGGTCAGATGCTCTAAGGTGTGCATCACTTGCGACTGGTGAAAACCTTCCTGGCGAATTTTATTCGCCATATCCAGATCTGCCGCAGCCATTGCTGCAGGCGAACATAATAAAACGGGGACAAGCAAACGCTTCATAACTGACATTTCCTGGAGTTGGTGTTGTTATTAGGCCAATGGCGCCATCCGAGCTGTCGCGGCCTGATTGCTGTTCTGCAATGTCCGCTTTAGTGGAAAACGACTTGGCATTATTTTCAACACCAGCAGTAAAGCAGCGATACAACAAAGGCAATAGGTTTGCGGCCGATGTCAGTGTTCGGTCGATATTCTGTGAAAAATACGTTGTTTTTAAGGGTGTTATCAGATTGCTGTTGGGGTCGCTTTGCAGGAAAATAAAAGCCAAAAAGAGGGTGTTGAGATATTTGATAGAAACAAAGTAGAAGCGACGAACAGTACGATAGCGCGAGGTGGATTCACCAGAAGATCAATTGGAGCGGGTGATGGGAATCGAACCCACGGCACCAGCTTGGGAAGCTGGGGTATTACCATTATACGACACCCGCAATGGCGCTTAAGGTACTGAGTTGGCAGGCTGATGTCAATCAGATTCCCCGTTAGATCAGGGAGTTCCGGCTGCTGGTAAACTGGCAAAATAAGCTGCCAGGTTTGCGATATCTTCATCCGACAGCGGTCGAGCCAATGGCGACATGATGTTGTTGGTGCGACTGCCGCTGCGATAAGCCAACAATTGGTTACTGAGGTATAACGCTTTTTGCCCGGCTAAATTTGGCGTTTGTGGATTAATACTGATGCCGTTGCTGCCATGACAGACCTGACATTGCGCGGCGGCCGCTTTTCCGGCCTGGACATCGGCTTCAGCGGTACAACCAAAAGTTAATACGGCCGGGCACAGGACCAGCGCTAAATAGCAGCGCTTTAGAAGTTTTGGCCGGGGGATAAATATCAGTTTTTGCATCGGACTTTCCATTGGCGTCGCAGAAGTTAGGACCCAGTAAGCCAAAGACGGCATTGACTGGCAAGTAAAAATCATCCAGATCTGGTGCAATAAAAGGTTCAGCACTTTGATCGGGAGCCTAACCTGATCACTGCATGCTAAAGTAGCCGACATCGCAATAGACTACAGCAACTGAGTGCCGCATGACTTCAGAACTCCAACCGATCCCCGCCGAACTTGCCGGCATCACCGCATTACCAGCGGCTCGTTTAACTCCGGAGTTGCAACAAAAATCCGCCGCTATGTTAGCGCAGCGCCGATTAACCGGCGTGCCCGGTCCGCTGCCTGATGACAGACTACGGCCGCAATCTGTAGCCGATGCATTTTCTGTGCAACAACAAGTGGCGCGGCTGATTGCGCAGCCGATCGCAGGCTGGAAATGTTTATTACCTTCTGCCGATAAGATTGTGGTGGCGCCCATTTACCAGGGATCGGTTTGTTGCTTAGATAAACAACTGGACGAAGGCAGTCAAAACCACAAGATGCTAAACGAGACCTTACAATGCCAGATGTGGCCGTCGACGGTCCCGGCATCAGCTGGTTTGGCGCGAGTAGAGCCGGAGCTGGCATTTGTGTTGGTCAAAGATCTACTGCCGCGCCAGACGCTCTACACTGAGGCCGAGGTGGATGCGGCCATTGGCGCCACCCATCTGGCGCTGGAATTAATCCAAAGTCGTTTTGTAACAGACAGTGGAGCCGGCTTTTTAGATCAGCTGGCGGATGGCTTGTTTAATCAGGGGCTATTCTTGGGGCCGGAAATTCAGCCGACGGCAGACTTCAATGGCAGTGAGTTTCAGTTACAACTGACCTTCGCCGATGGCCGGACGCAGAATTTTGCGGCAGTGCATCCGAATCAACAACCCCGTGCCGGTTTGTATTGGTTGGTTAACTTTTTGTCGGCCAATGGCATCCCATTGCAGGCAGGGCAAGCGGTGATTACCGGCTCTTATGCCGGCGTGTTGGATCTGCCCTTTAATGAAAACATTCAGTTTCAGTATGGTGATTGGGGTCAATTTATGGTGAAGTTTGTCATCAAAACATCGTAAGATGGCGCCAATTTGTTGTTATTGATGGAAGCGTTATGAATTTTTTACCGCAACAAGCATTAGTCATGTCGCCACTATTATCTTTTGGCGTGTTGTTGGTGGTTGGCGCTTTGGGCGGTTATTTGGCCCATCGTTGGTCCTGGTTACCCAGTATTACTGGTTTTATGTTGGTCGGCTTATTAGTTGGGCCAAGCGGTTTAGGGTTACTCGATTACGATACGTTAAAAGAAGCGCGAATTTTAGTGGATATCGCGCTGGCACTGATCCTCTACCGACTCGGTTCGTCGTTAGATTTACGCTTTATAAGACGATCGCCCCGCATTGTCTTTGTGGCGGCGATTGAGTCTGCAGCTACTTTCTGTGCAGTGTTTGCACTTTGTTATTTTTTAGGTTTTTCCGCCCTGATTGCCGCGGTGATTGGCGCTATTCTCATTTCATCTTCTCCTGCAGTTCTATTGCACGTTGCGCACGAAGTGGGCGCTAAAGGACCGGTCACAGAGTCCGCCAAGACCTTGGTGGCGCTGAATAATTTAATGTCGTTTTTGGTGTTTGCGCTGGTGATCCCGGCCTTGTTACTCCATGAAAATGCCAGCTGGCAAGAAGTTGTGCTCCATCCGTTGTATTTGTTATTGGGTTCCGGATTTTTAGGGTTGGTGATTGGCTTGGGGCTGCACTTTGTGATCAGCCGCACCGCCAAAGCAGGCCAATATAAACTGGCGATGGTGGTTGGTGCACTGATGTTTACTCTCGGTCTGGCGCAACAACTGCAGCTGTCGATGTTATTTGCACCGCTGATTGTTGGGATTGTGGTACGCAGTGTGGAACGTGATGTGGTGGTGTCGGCGATGGAATTCGGCAGTGCCTTCGAACTATTTTTTATTGTGTTATTCGTCTTCGCAGGCGCCAGTCTGCATCTGGCAGAACTCATTCAATATGGGCCGGTGATTTTGGCGCTGGTGCTGACACGTTCATTGGTCAAACTCGCCGCAGTGAGTGTGTCATTACGCTTCGCTTTGCAGCCGTGGCGACAATCTTCGGCGACTGGTTTATTACTGATCCCGATGGCCGGTTTGGCGATTGGTTTAGTACAAACGGCTAGTCAGTTGGTGCCGGAACAAGCCACAGTGATTGCGGCGGTGGTGCTGGGAGCTGTGACGTTATTCGAAACTCTGGGACCACCGATGGCTGCCTTTGCTTTTGGTTTAGCAGGTGAAGCGGCAGCAAGCACGCCGGTACGCAAGCAAAGCCCATGGCGGTTAAAGCACGAAGTACAGGTTGATGTGTCAGCTTTAGTGGTGCAAAAACCAGAAGATGTTGAGGTGACTGAAGAAGCCACCGAAACTGTGAAACGCCGGTTCCGGTTATGGCCTTTTGCCGGTAAAGCATAAAGAAAACGCAAAAGGCGATTGCGACTGGTTAGAGATAAGCCTTGCATGCTCTGTGGGAGACTCAGATGGATTCTCCCTTTCGAAAAATGCCCTCTTCAATTCGAAGTCCTTTAGCTATTGTCATCTATAAATAAGTGTCGCTCAGCTTGCCACCAGCATGGTGGCGATTAGGCGTTCAAAAGTTACTTTTCTGCTGCCATTTTTGTTGCCAATTTGGATATTTTGTGTAATCTGCCAATGCTTACTTTAGTCAGTGCAACGAAAGGAACTCCCATGCATCGGTGGCAAAAAGCTTGTTTTAATTTCTTCAGCGTGATCTCGTTCATATCGCTCACTGCAACTATTTCTGCTGCAGAAAATACCGTATCTGAGACGACCGTCAGCCGGTTACAACTGCCGGTTGAGGCATTTGCCAGTATTCCAAGTATCGAACATTTAGTTTTATCGCCGAATGGCCAAAATCTGGCACTGATGCGTCGTTATAAGATAAAAGATGAGCATCTGATATTGGTCAGTTTGTATTCGCTTAAGGATGGCAGTGAAAGATATCTGGTCAAAGGCGACAGTCGTGAGCTATTGGTCTATTCGTTACGTTTTGCCAATGATCAGCAGCTGTTAATGCGGGCAGGGTATCCTGCGGTGCGTCATGGCACGCCAGTAACTGAAACGAGACTGATGAAAATTGATCTGCAAAGTGGTAAATCCCGCAATGTCTTGTCTGATAGATTTTTATCCAGATTAAGTCATCGGCCTCAAATTCAGGATAATGTTGTAGATTATCTTGATGAAGAACCCAACCACCTGATACTGGCATTGCGTGTGGTCAAAAACGATAAATTAACCACGAATTTATATAAAGTTAGTTTGGATCAAGAAGCACCAAAACAGCTTGCTGCCGGCAAGGCAAATCAGGTGGATTGGATGGTCGACCGCAACCAGCAACCGCGACTTGCCGTCTTCGATGAAGATACTAAACAAAGTATTGTCCTGCATGATGCAGGGGGAAAGAAAAGTCGGGTCTTGTGGTCTTTCGACGCTTTAAGTGCCGATGAAATTATCCCGCTAGGCTTTGATACGGATCCCAATTTATTGTATGTATCTGCATATCATCAAGGTCGAAAAGCGATTTTTCGGGTTGATCTTACTGATGAACAGCTACCAATGGAGCTGATGGTCTCCGACGAACAATATGATGTCCCTGCTACTATGTCTTATTCTGCAGCACTGAAAAAGGTGATCGCTTTGGGTGGTCGCCAGATTGACAAAGACCGGCAGCTATTGCAAAAAGCAGTGGATCAGGCGTTACCAGAGCGCGACAACACACTGGTCAGTAGTAGCAGTAACCAACGACGGATGCTTATCCTTTCATCCAGTGAAATTGATGCGGGCCAGTATTTGTTGTTGGATCGAGATGAAGGCACGATGGATGCTCTGTTACAGCGATATGAAGAGTTGCCTCCTGAGCAAATGGTCGCGAAAAAGAAAATTACTTATAAAACCCGGGATGATTTAGATATTGAAGGATTTTTAACGTTGCCACTTGGTGCCGCGGAAGAAAAATTACCGACCATCATTTTTCCGCATGGCGGACCTATCAGCAATGACCATGGCGATTTTGATTATTGGACACAGTTTTTTGCCAATCGTGGTTATGCCGTATTGCAAATGAATTTCCGTGGATCTTCCGGTTATGGTTTTGATTTTATGCAAGCCGGTTTGAAAAACTGGGGCTTGCAGATGCAGGATGATGTTGAAGATGGTACCAACTGGCTCATCAAGCAAGGAGTTGCCGATCCGAAACGTATTTGTATTGTCGGGGCAAGTTACGGCGGTTATGCCGCATTAATGGGGGCGGTGAAAACCCCGGATCTGTATCGTTGTGTCGTCAGTTTTGCGGGTGTAACTGATTTACAGCGTTTGGTTAGAAGCAGCCGGGCTTATACGAATGGCAAAATGATTGAAAAAATAGTCGGTGGTTTTGATGATCAGCTAGATCAGCGGTCGCCGGTCGAGTTTGCGGACAAAATAACGGCGCCAGTTCTGTTGATGCATGGCACCAAAGATCGCAGTGTTCCTATTGCCCACAGTCGTGCTATGCGCGATGAGCTAAATGATCGAAAAAAACCGGTGCAATACATAGAATTTGCCGATGGTGATCATTACCTCAGTACAAATGAACATCGGGTACAGGCATTTCAGGCGTTGGATAAGTTTTTACAAAAACATTTGCAGCCTTCCCATTGATGACGATTATGCGGAGTCGCAATTCTGTCATCAATCATGATTGAATGAAGCCATCAAACAACAATTGTTGCTGGATTGCCAGTGCAAACTGGCAATCCAGCAACTGCAGACTCGCGATGAATTGTTGATTCCGCTTCCCTGCGTATTATGGCTATAAACGACCGGTTTGAAACATGTTGTAAATAATGCCGGCACAGCCTAAAACAACCCCAAGCACAGTACCCATGACGCAGGCAATTTTGTTCAGGCGTTGTCTCTGCGTTGGGATTGGATTTAGTTTTGCCTCTTCTGCCAGCCGCGGCGCGGTAATTTTTGATACCTGACGCGTTGACACCAGTATCCCAATCAACACAAGGCTGAAAGCCCCTAATGGAGCCCAGGCGCCGTCGGTGAGTTCGTATCCCATCGTCATTAATACACCGCAAAACAACACCCAGACGATGGTTAGGTTACGTACACGCCGCAATGCCTGCCGCTCTCCTTCGTCTCGGGCATTTTTTAACACCGACCGCATGCCCAGATAGACTCCAGCAACCCCGGCCGAAGCGCCAATCATCGCACCGCCGAGCAGTAGCGGAAGTTTGCTGATAAAACCGGTGCCGCTGCTGCTACCTGAAGTGGCAAAGGCTGCGCCTGCCGCGGCCGCCGGCGGACTGGTCGTCACCAGCAATGCGGCAATCATCGCGCTAAAGCCAATGCCTGGTGCAGTGCTGAGCAGCAAATTGCCATAACGGCTGAGGAGCTGATCTTTGAGCAATTCCCGTACCCGGGATAATTTTTTACGGACGTTTGCATCCGATAACCCCAATAACTCTGCCACTTGCTGGCTCGATTGTTCTTCACGGTAATACAGCAACACAATTTCACGGCTGTCTTCCGGCAGGCCGTCAATCAATTGCTGGATCAGCAGATTCTGTTGATCTCGTTGTAAATTATCGGCCACTTCAGCTGTGGGGTCAGCAAACTGCGCCAGCAATAATTCCGCTTCTTCGCCCACCGCCTGTTGATTAACCCTATTGTCACGCAGGTAGTTGTAAGCACGATAGCGGGTGATTTGCCGCACCCAAGGCAAAAAACTAGCCGGTTCGCGCAAGGTATTGAGCTGTTGCCAGACGTGAATAAATACTTGCTGGGCAACCTCTTCACTGGCATCTAAATCTTTGACGATGGCCAGCGCAATGCCTGTGACGGTTTGCCGGCAGCGCTGGATTAATCGTTCAAAAGACGCAATATCACCGGCGCAAGCTTGGGTTACATCAGGCACCATCTGCTGTTCAATCAGGGTCAGCATGTTATTTCTCCGCCAGGAACTGGTTGATTTGGTTCAATAACCACTCTGGTTCGTCCCACATCATAAAGTGCCGTGATTGCCAGTTAAATACAAGAGTCGCCTGCGGGATTTTGTTAATTTGTTGTTGGTATAAAGCTTCCGCCGCTGGACGCATCGCTTCACTTGGCAAAGCGCCACCAGCGCCTAGTTGCAACACCGGTTGGGTAATTTTCGCCACGTCGTCGCGTAGATCAGTCGACAGCAGCTCGTAAATTGCCTGGCCGACTGCAGCAGGATCGGATTGCGCGCCCATTTGCTGGACTTTTTCGCGGGTGGTGACATCACGCGCCTGGATTTCCATGCCTTGTTGCATCGTTGCGGCTAACTGTGCCGGTTGCATTTGTGCATAAAAATTGCGGATGCCTTCGGCCTGCGCTTTGACAGATGCAACCGTCGAGTTTGGATCGCGGGTAAATACCGGCGCTAAAAATGGTAGGCCATCTACTGCGATAATTTTGCCAATTTGATCAGGCGCGCTGCTGGCTAAATCGTAAGCCAGAAATGCACCTAAGCTATGGCCGATGATGGCGGGCCGTTGCAATTTTTCGGTTTTGATGTAATCCAGCAGTTCGCTTTTAACCACCGGCAACAGCGGCCCTTTGATGGCAGGTTGTCCGGCAAATCCGGCGATGCTAATCAAATGCAGTTGATGGGTTTTAGCAAGCTCAGTGGCCGTTTGTTGCCAAACCCGACTGTCTGACATCAACCCCGGGATCATGATCACCGGACTGCCGGAGCCCTGAACCTCGACAGTAAAACTTTGGGCGGCATCGGAACCACTGGAAAGACTGGCCATCATGGCGACAAACATAGCGATCAACTTTGTACGGCGAGAGGAGCGGCATAATGTGCGAGGTGATGTTCCAAATAGGTTCAACATATTTATATCCTTGGCAAAAGAGGCTGCAAAATGCAGGGGTCAGAACCAAGACACGGCAGCGCCGGAGTATGTGACAACTTTTTTCCAATTATTTTTATCCAAGAAAAAATTATGGTTATGCCAAACATCCGTTCCCTGCCGCTGGATGAAGTTGTTGCAGTCACTATTTTTGCCTGAGGTTTTAGTGAGGTGCTCTATTGATATTTAATTGCTGTGCATCCCGCCTGATAAAACACCTGACGAGCCATTTAACGATGCAATCTTGATAAACTTTGTCAGGAGTTCTGAGCTTTGTTGCGCGCGGTTTCGTAATGCTTATAACCTCTACAATGCAGCGACAGGAACAACCATGACCACAGCAAGAAGCAGTAAAGTGCCGACAGGACGTTTGGCAAGATTGGGCGGTTTGGCCAGTCTGGCCGGTAAAGTTGCTGGCGGTATGTTGGCCGAAGGTGCGCGGCAACTGGCGCAGGGCCAAAAGCCGGGTTTACAGCAGATGTTATTAACGCCGGCGAATGCACAGCGGGTTGCGACCCAGCTCTCGCAAATGCGTGGTGCAGCTATGAAGCTCGGTCAGTTGTTGTCGATGGATGCCGGAGATTTATTGCCACCGGCGTTAACCGCTATTTTGGCGCAGCTGCGCGCCCATGGTAGCCCGATGTTACCAGCGCAATTGGCCACTCTTCTCCAACAGCAATGGGGCAAGGCGTGGCAGCGCAATTTTAGTCACTTTGCTTTTTCACCCCTGGCTGCAGCGTCTATTGGCCAGGTGCATCAGGCCAATCATGATGATGGCCGGCCACTGGCGGTGAAAATTCAGTATCCCGGCATTGCGAAGAGTATCGACAG
>JAHJNE010000457.1 GCA_018820995.1 Gammaproteobacteria bacterium
ACGGCGGGTACTTCAGTCACAGGCACAAATACCGGCCGCACAGGGCTCAGGTTTTTATCCGAAGCTTTTTGACCGGCATCCACCAAATCACTGATTGGGCTGCTGTGATTAAAACCAGCTGGTGCTTCGGTAATCAAATCGACTATTTGCGCCACGGCAAAGTTTTCACAGTGATGTTCCAACTGCGTTAATAACTCAGCCATTTCTTTCCAGGACATCGACACTTCATCGGCGGCCATAATCCGTGGATGGGCAGTTTTCCGAACATTTTCACCGATCAATAATTCTTCATATAATTTCTCTCCGGGTCTTAAACCGGAAAAAGAAATTTCAATGTCTCCATCCGGATGCTGCTGATCTTTCACTTCCAGCCCCATCAAATGCACCATGCGTCTGGCTAAATCAGCGATCCGCACCGGTTCGCCCATATCCAGCACAAACACGTCGCCGCCCTTGCCCATCGCGCCCGCTTGGATAACAAGCTGCGCAGCTTCCGGAATGGTCATAAAATAGCGAATAATTTCAGGATGGGTCACCGTCAGCGGCCCACCATTACGAATTTGCTCGCGAAACAGCGGTACAACGGAGCCGGACGATCCCAGCACGTTGCCAAAGCGCACCATACAAAACCGGGTATGGTGTTGGCGAGTCGATAAACCTTGCAACACCAGCTCCGCTAAGCGTTTGGACGCTCCCATAATATTGGTTGGGCGCACAGCTTTATCGGTTGAAATTAACACAAAGGTTTCAACGCCAGCGGCTATTGCAGCTTCAGCGGCACACCAGGTTCCAAACACATTGTTGCTGACACCTTCAACAATGTTGTATTCAACTAAAGGCACATGTTTATATGCCGCCGCATGGTATACCGTCTGCACTTTAAAGCTTTGCATCACGGCTTTGATCCTGGCTTGCTTTTGGACATTGCCCAGAATGGGTCTTAATTTGACATCAACACCAAGCTCTTGGATATACGCTGCTAATTCCTGTTCAATGCTATAAAGCGCAAATTCAGACGCTTCAAACAGCACCAACATGGTTGGCTCGTACTGCACGATTTGACGGCAGAGTTCAGAACCAATTGAGCCACCCGCTCCTGTCACCATCACCACTTTTTCTTTGATGTTCGCGTGCATCAGTTTTAATTTTGGCGCGACTGGATCACGACCCAATAAATCTTCAATTTTAACGTCTTGCAGTTCATCAATCCGCATCGAACCGTCAACAATATCGCTCATCCCAGGCACTGTTTGGACCGGTATAGGTAGATTATCTAAAGATTCAAGAACTTCGCGACGACGCGCCCGACTGGCCGATGGCATCGCTAGTAAAATTCGACTGACGTTTTTGGATTTTACAATGGCTGCAATTTGCGCCGGACTGCCGACATGCATACCGAGGATGGTTGAACGCTGCAAAGTCGCATCATCATCGACAAACGCCACTGGATGAAATTGCTCGCCATTGAGCAGCGCTTGCGCTAATTGTCGACCGGAAGAACCCGCGCCGTAAATTAACACCCGTTGTTTATGACCATTATGGCGTTGGAATAAAAACATCCGCGCCACCAGCCGCAAACCACCGCTGGTGACCAACGCCAAAATTGCATAGACAAATACCAGGTTGCCTTTGTCGGCAATACCCACCAATTGGAATAACATCACCAGAATAAGGGCATTACTTAAGATACCTGCCAGCACAGCGCCAAGCGCATGTTGGCCAATATAGCGAATAACTGCGCGGTATAAACCTAACTTGGTAAAGGCCAGAATTGTGGCTGGAACAGATAATAGGAAAATTGGAAAAGTCTGCAATAACGCAGCTAAAGGAGTTTCTTGAGTGACATAAACCGCAACAACCATCGAAAAGGTTAAAAAACCAACATCGGCAATGACGGAAATTGCACGTTTGGCATAACGCGGCAAAGACAAAAGCCATTCAAGCATTCAATAAACTCCCTGGTTCCGTAATAATGACAGTCTGGAGACAACGGAAAACGTTGCTAGTATAACGGAAATCAATCTCGTTACACCACTGAATGCTAAAGCCTGTCACTTAACCTCATCTGAATTGGTTTGTATCCCTTCGGCAACAGCCTGAACTACCTGTTGCCAAAGTTGCATGCTTTGCTGTTGATAAAAAGCAACTGCCTGCTTTGCTTGTGTTGTTGAAGCAAGGCCGACAGCATTGTCAAACAGTGCTTCGATGTGATCGGCTAAAACGTCTGGTTGCAGCAAACAGTCACTTTGATGGTACTCGGCAAACAATGCTTCGTATTTATGACTCCAACTGGTGCCAATACAAGGCACTCCTGAAGATAAAGCACTGACACAACCATGAAACCGTGAACACACGACCAACTGACTTACTGCTATCCAACCTTTGACTTTCCGCGGATCTGATTCGGTAATCATGCGAAGTTCAGGGGTAAATTGTTTGGCGATCTGCTGACAAATGGCTGCGTCGGCTTCACCTTCATGGTTCAGCAGTACCGGCTCATATTGCTTGGCCAATGCTGTTTGTACCGCCAGTTCCAAAACTCGCAAATAATGCTGACGCCACTGCAGATTTCGATTTTTTGAACTTAGCATGGCAGCATTTGGAATAATCAAGCAGATCGGTTTAGAGATTGGCTCGTTGGGTATACTGGGTTTGACTAAATTGGTAAAGTCAGCAAACTGTTGCAGATTGTCACGATCACCTAGTAGGTGGTGTAAATGTTGATAACTCGCCTCATCCCGGGGACATACCAACCAGGCGTCAGGCAAAGCGGCTTGCAAACATTTTTGTTCCTTCGGCCCGGCAAAAGGACCAAACGCCTGAGGAAGCAATACATAGCCTTTTTGATGACGTTTCAAGCGGATGATTTCATTGGTTAACACGGTAATATTCCGCCCACCCCACTGGTCGCCATACGCAAAACCAGAGGCATCCATTACCCAATCAATATCCGCTTCAAAAACCACACCAAGCCAATGACGCAAGAAAGTGCGAAAGCGCTTGGGCAACCAATAACTTAACGCATTAAAATCGTAACCTTTGAACCGTAGGGGTAATTTTTGCAGCGCGCCTAACAATGAACGCTCGCGATAAGGAGAGTTTTTATTGGGCGCTAAGGCGATTTGCGCTTGAGGCCAATGAATCTTAATTTGCTCTAAGCATGCATGCAGCATCAGTTCTGCACCTTTGTTGACAAACTGCACACC
>JAHJNE010000458.1 GCA_018820995.1 Gammaproteobacteria bacterium
AGCTGACTATGTGACTGGAGCGAGAACGCGCGGCCAACAACCCCGTATCGTCAAGGATGACGGGTATACTTACTATAAAGCGAATAGACGGAAAAACCTATGCTGAATTGGGCAGATATTGACACTGTTTTATTGGACATGGACGGCACACTGCTGGACCTGCATTTTGACAACTACTTCTGGTTGGAGCATTTACCAGCGCGCTGGAGCGAAATTACCGGCATCAGTGTCTCTGAAGCCAAAACGCAGTTACAGGCTGAATACGCGGTGCTGCAAGGCAAGCTGGAATGGTATTGCCTGGATTACTGGGGCAAACGCTTACAATTACCAATCAACGAGCTCAAACGCGAAGTTATGCACAAAATCGCCATGCGCGCGGATGTGCCGGCCTTTTTACAAGCACTTAAAGAGAGCGGCCGCGAAGTGGTCTTGGTGACCAATGCTCATCCAGATAGCCTGTCACTGAAAATTGAACGCACCGAACTTAGCAACTACATCGACGTACTGATTTCGACCCACGAATTTGGGGTGACCAAAGAAAGCCAGGCGCTGTGGCACAAACTACAACAACGTTTAGGTTTTGACCCAGCCCGGACTTTATTTGTCGATGACAGCTTACCGATCCTGCAAGCCGCCGCCGATTTTGGTATTCGGCATTTACTGGCCGTCGCCAATCCTGACAGCCAACAACCAGTGCGCGAAATCACCGATTTTGCTGCAATCACCGATTACAGTGTGTTATTGGATGACATTAAGGCAACGCACGAACGCGGTTAGATGTTTCAAAAGTGCTGTTGTTGGCGCGGTAAAAAGTATCAGCCGCTCTTTTTTAAAATAGAAAAGCGCCTTTCGGCGCTTTTCTATTTTTGCTAAGAACTATTCGCTAAAACTAGTGACGGATTTGCCCTTGCAGCGTCAACGGAAATCGTCCATCGCTGGTTGGCTGCCCGACAAACTGCATCGCCTGATGCACTTCTTTTGGCATCGATGCGGCTGGCTTTAAACTGCCGGCTATCCGATAGCTACCGGCCAGGACATCTGCTTTCACCAATAAACCCAGCGGATTGTCTTCGCTGGTTTGCAAACTAATATTGCCGTCTTCGCAGTTCAATGTCGAATGAATGGCCTGTAAATCAATCCAACCGTTAGGTGCTTTAAACCGCGCTTGTTGCCAGCTGGCTGTGCCTGCCAGCACGCTACAATAAGGCTGCCCCATCGAATATTGCTTGATGTTAAAAACCAATGCGCCTGTGGCATCAACCGGCATCGGCAATTGCAGCTGTGGCAATATTCCAGCGACCGGCAAGCGCAATGTTGACTGTTGTACCGTCACACTGCCAACGCCAAGTTCAGCGTCCACCTGCAGATAAGGTAAGTCCGTATCACGTAACTCGCCACCTTGCAGCGCGAAGCCAACTTTTCCACGCCACAGCGGCGACAACTTCAGCTGCCACTTTAATTGTGGGAAATACAACGGCGCGCGCTGCACACCAGCAATTTGCCCAGACCATAAAGTACCACTGACGGCACCAAGCTTTACGTCAGCTGGCAGTGGTAATAACTTCAACCAAAGACTAGCGGGGGCAAGAGCAACGGCAAACAGCACATAAGCTGTCAGGCCACAGCCCCATAATATCGATTTTTTCATCTGACTACCTAAGCGCAACAAGCCACGCTAATTTCCCTTCATTATTCAATTAACATCCGGCGCACACGCACCTGACCTGGTTTATCGGCGGTCGCGATATCCAGCTGTACCAGTCGAATACCATGCTGAAACTGCAATTCATGTAACCAGCGTAACAGCTGATCAAAAGCCAAATCCTCCAGCGACAGCTGCAATTGTTCGTTTTGCGGTTGCATCCGGCTGACCTGGACCTGGAAATTACGTGATGTTTGCGACACAACTTCGGTCAAGCTTGCCGAGGTGCGCACTGAATTGCTTTGTTGCGACAACTTAGGCAGCTGGGCTTGCAACCAAATTAACTGCGCCTGAGCACTGGTTGCCGCCTGCTGCTGCGTCGTCCGGCTTTGATGCAAGGGCTGCCATAACAGCCAATAAAAAGCGCCGATGATGAGAACCACGCCGCCGATACCAACCAGTCGCTGTTCACGCGGCTGCAATGAAGCCCACCATAACTTGAGTTGTTTCATGCTTTGCCCCGCATCGTGATGGTGCCTTGTACTTTACCGTTGATGTTACTCAGTGCACCTTGATCTACTTGAAAACCTTGCTGTTGCAGCGCATTTTTCAGCTGTTCAAAACTCTGGAAACCATCGGCTGTCGCCTGAAAACGCAACTCGGCTTTTTTGCCATCAAACCGCAGGTTATCCAGCACTAAGCCTGGCTGCTGCGCCAATAATGGTTGCAACTGCGACAATAACCCGACCAGACTTTGGTTCGGATCACCACCACCACTAGCTGCGAGTTTGCGGGTCACATTTTGCTTGAGGTTAAACACCCGCTCATTCGGATATTTACTTTTATAAAGCGACATGGCCGTCGCGTTTGCTGTCGAGGCTTGCCGCTGAAACTGCCACGCTTCCAAGCCAACACTGGTCAAATACACCAACACACAAATTCCAGCCAGCGTCGCACTCATCTGCCATTGTTGCCAATGTTTGTTCTGCGGCCGTTTGGGTGCATAGTCGCCCTGCAGCAAATTAAAACTTTGCGTTGGTAATTGCCGTGCCAATAATGCCAATGGTAACTCGGCAGGTGCCAACTGATGCGGCTGCAGAATATGCTCCGGCCACGGGCTGTAGCTTAAGACCGAAGGCAATGCCAACAATCCCAAATACTCCGGCCACCAGCTTGCATCAATACAACTAACCTGCCACGGCCCCTGCCGTAATAACCACTGTTCGCCACATTCGATAGCCACAGCTTGCTCTGCCAATTCAGGTACTTCTGGTAATAACAAGGCGTCGGGTACCATTCGAAGGACACTAAACCCTGCATCTTGCAACCAACTTAACCAGGTTTCCAGTACCGACCGGCGTACCACCGCGACTTGTTGCTGATGTTGATTGCCTAGCAGCAGCGCTTTACCCTGCACAATCAGCAGCTGTTCGATGTCTTCAGCCTGGTCTTCTTCCAGCATAAAAGGCAACGCTTGCAACAACTGACGGGTTGGTTTGCCGGGCAAGGCCACGGTTTTCATCACCACATCACAAGCTGGCACTAATGCCACAACAGGGCGCTGACCCAGCCGCTTTGCAAGTTCTGGTAGTTCCGTCGCTTGCGCCAGCCGTCCCGAAGCAATGACTTCTTCTGTCAGCGAAGACCAGACCAGCCACTGTACGGGCTGCGTCACCAGACTACCGAGTCTGATAATTAGTTGTTCATTCACCCTTGGCCTCCAAAGCGCCGAGCGACCACTTGTACTTTTTTGTCATTAACTTTTAATACCGAGG
>JAHJNE010000459.1 GCA_018820995.1 Gammaproteobacteria bacterium
CCGGTGCTGCAGATGATCGACATCAACGCGCCCTTTCAACACAGTATGCAGGCGTTGGAACATCAACTCAGCGAGCTTATCCTCAATATCGAACAAACTGGCTTTTTGCACAGCGAAAAAGAGCCTTTGGTCCAGCTACGTACCCGTTTGCTCGATATGAATCAAATTGGCCGCGAAGCGCTGATCCGAAGCACCGATGTGCTGATGCCGCTGCGGGAAGAACTACGTAAAAACACCCAAATATCCCGAAACGCCAGTGCCTTGCTGGCACTATTACGAAAAAAAGGGTTAGAACCGACACTCGAGCAGCTCGTACCGAAATTTAGCTCCGACCATCAGAAATTTAGCTTAGGTTCGGCCAATCAAATCACCAGTTATATGGCAGAACTGGTCGACTATCAGGACGAAGCTTATCAGATGCCTGAACAGGTTGATCCGGGTGACAATGCCGCCATTCGGGTGCCGGATCTGGCCGATGTGTTAAAATCAGCGCGCACGCAAAAAGCCAACACCGATTTATCCAAATGGTTGGCGAAAAGTTATCCGCAATTGCCCGTCGACGAATTGTTATTTTTATATCAGGAACTTAGCCGCGCCCCGACACTAAAACTTCAACATCTTGAGCAACACGCCGAACTTGAAGTTAACGGCTACCGCCTGACGCTCCACCCTTTTGTACCCACTGCAACTTCCGGAAATTAATGCATGCAGATTGAATTGGAACAATTAACCCAACTGGCTGAAATTCATAAAAAACTCAGCACTGGTTATCATATTAGCGAGCAGGATTTTGCCCTCTGGCAAGAGCTCGATGCCAACGAAGAAGCGTACAGTGCCTTGTTTACTGCACTTGGTAATCAACTCAAACGTGACAGTCGTGGTTATTTCCACTTCGATGTGGATGATGCCACGGTCAATATGGGTAAAATTTCACGGCTTTTTGCGCTCACCACCTATGCGCTGGTTGAGTTTTTTGCCGATCAGGGCCAGGACCCGCTGCGCGCCTTATTTGATGTTGAAATTAGTCATGAAATTCTCGCCAGCATTTTGCAGCAGCAATATCATTTATTTGAGCAATTGGAAGTCTTCTCAGCTACCGATTTAAAACGGGAAGTGATGAACCGGATGTTGCGTTATGGTTTTGCCAAAGCGCAGGGTGAGCATTTTAAATTATTGTCTCCCATTTATCGTTATCTCGATGCTCTGATGGCGGTTGATCAAATTGCTGAATTCCCGAATGATTCCAGCGCTGAAACCTCGCAGGAGTCAGCTATTGAAACGTCATTAAAACCACAGGAGCAAGCCGATGTCTGAGTTATACGGCTTAACCAAGCTCGCGCTGTTGAATACCGCCGGCTACGCCAAATGTGTCATTCCGCTGGATAATTCTGCCTCCATTTGTGCGCCAAACAATACCGGTAAAAGCTCGGTCATCAATGCCTTACAGTTTCCGCTGATCAACGATTTACGCCTGACCGAATGGGACGGGCACGATCTGGACGAAACCCGTAAATTCTATTTTGGCACCGATCAAAGCTACATTCTGCTCGAAGCCAATTTGCCCAATGGCCCGGTGGTGATTGGCGTGGCAGGCCTTGGTAAAATTGCCGGTTATCAGTACCAGTATTTTTGCTACAACGGCAAGCTGAACCTTGATCATTACTTGGTCAATAACAGCATTATCAAATACAACAAGTTAGATCATCATTTGCGTCAGCTCGGTTTTGATCCGCTTGAACTCAAGCCGTCCGAGCTGAACTCAATGCTGACTGGTGGTGCCACACCTTACGACAGCAAAATAAACCTGCGGATGATCCCGCTCACCAACGTCAGCGACGCGCCGGTGTATAAAGACATTTTCCGCCGCATTCTGAACCTGCACCGCTTAACAGCGCAGGACGTCAAACGCTTGTTATTGCCGGTGTTTGCAAGGCATTTAAGTGACCCGAAAGTCGACTTTTACACCGTCTGGCACAACGCTTTTGAAAAAGTAAACCGGGATCGGCGTGAACTCAAAGCACTTGAAAATCAGCAACAAGCGGTTGAAGCATTAGAGAACCTGATTGATAACCGTTCGGTACTTAAAGGTCGGTTAGCCGCTTATGCGCCAAAACTCGACCGCGCTTTAGTTGAATTTCAAAGTTATCTCGAAGACCAACAGGCTGAGTTATCTGGCAATCTGGAAGAGCTGCACCGTGAAAAAAGCCAGCTCGAAGATAAACAACGATTATACGTTGGGCAAATTAAAGAGCTTTCTGGCCGTAAACTTGAGTTACAACAGTGGTTTACTGAGCATGATACTCTGGCACAGCGTTTTGGCCTGACCAACTTACCCACGTTACAATCAAATTTGGCCAATATCCGCCAAAGTTATGAGTCACTCAGTCATAGCCTGCAAGGCGCGGCCAATCTCAATCCGGTCACTTTGGCGCATCAACAAGCGCAAACCCAAAAACAGCTGAAAAGCTTAAAGCTGCAGCTTAAAAACCTCGAATACAATCTTTATTCACGCTTACGCGAAGACTTGTCGCTGCCAGAAGTGCAGCAGCTAATTAAAGCGCTGAACCCGGATTTATTGTCGCTTTCGACCGCCAGCGGTGGTGATGTACA
>JAHJNE010000460.1 GCA_018820995.1 Gammaproteobacteria bacterium
AGATAATCCAATTCAGCGCGGGTTTCAACACCTTCGGCAAGTACCTGCGTGTTCACTTCCAGGCATAACTGCAGAATGTCCTGCACTACTTTTTGTTTCGCGGGGAACTGCTCAATATCACGGATCAATGCCATATCGAGTTTTAACACCTGAGGTTTGAGTGAATCTAACCAGGATAAATCGGCATAACCGGCACCAAAATCGTCGATAGCAGTGATAAAACCGCGTTTGGCGTAGCTGTCAAAAATACGGGTGAGTTTGGCGCGGTCGACAATCTGCTCGCTTTCCGTCACTTCGAACATAATTTTGTGAATATCAAACCCAAACATGTCTGCCGCTTCAATAGTGGCGCGGATACATGTTTCCGGGTTGTACACTGCATTGGGCATAAAATTAATGCTGAGCATTTTATCGAGCCCAAGTTTCGCCGCCGTTTCGATGGCTTTCACCCGACAAGCCTGATCAAAATAATATTTATTCTGATCGTTGATCCGCTCAAACACCCAACCAGCCCCTTCACCGTTTGGTCCGCGTACCAAAGCTTCATAACCGACAATTTGCCGGCTCTGCCAGTTGATAATCGGCTGAAATGCCATTCTGATTTCAAATCCAAGCGCCTGACCACTCAGACAATCCATACAACTTTGTTGTTTGATCCGATCGGGGAATTGCATGCTAAACCTCGTAACGTTAACGATTGTAGTGTGGTGGAGATGCAGTGCTATCGCCAGCATAATTGGGAACAACTTATCGCGTCAGTATGTGACTTCAAAGCAAAGTAGCCACGGGACTGTGCAAGCTGAATCTTTTTTGGTTGGCTACATTGAACAATGAGATGCGAGCATGTCACTGTCATAAATAAAAGGCAGTTCACGCTGCCACGCTTAATTTTTCCCTGATTCCGCCACGTTATTGCTTATATGACTCCGCATCAACAATATACTCTTTACCTTAGTCGAAAAATCTTGCGATAGCTTGGCGTACATTGCTTATCTGACGGTCTAGAGCTGCAAAATAACTGTGAAAACGTGACCGGAATGCCGCCAGCTTCGGCTATTAGCGACTAAAACAAAAATGCAGGCATGTTGATGTTACAAGAGATCATTCATGTTTATAGATAGACCCTTAGGTCTTCACATTTCACAAAAAAATAACTAGCGTGGCATAAAAGGCGATTAAAGGTATCGCTGATGACTGCCTGCTCCCCTTCAATCGGCGGTGCGACTTTGATCACGACAACCATCATTGGAACAATAGCGCCGCTACCGATCGCAACATCCATTTCGTGCGTACACAGCAGCATGGCAAGCGACGGCTGGCCATGTATAATGCCGTCATACTGAATCCCCAACCTGCGACAGCAGGTAAAAACTGTGGAAACTCATGAAATATAAAGATTTGCGTGATTTTATCGCTCAGCTGGAACAACGGGGTTTACTCACCCGCATCAAGCAAGAAATTGATCCGGTGCTGGAAATGACTGAAATTGCCGACCGCACGCTGCGTGCTGGTGGCCCTGCCTTATTGTTTGAAAATCCAAAAGGTTTAAAAGACGCCTGGGAAAAACTGCCGATTTTCCGCCAGGTGCTGAATATGGCGGCCAAAGTAGTGAAAAAGGCGCCTTGTCAGCAAGTGATTCTCCAAGGTGATGAAGTCGACTTAACCAAATTGCCGGTGATGACCTGCTGGCCTGGTGATGCTGCGCCGCTGATCACTTGGGGTTTAACCATCACCCGCGGTCCGCACAAAGAACGGCAAAACTTGGGTATCTACCGCCAGCAAGTGCTCGGCAAAAACAAAGTGATAATGCGTTGGTTATCTCATCGTGGTGGCGCGTTAGATTTTCTGGAATGGCAAAAAGCCCATCCGGGCGAACGTTTTCCAGTGTCAGTAGCGCTAGGCGCAGATCCGGCGACTATTTTGGGCGCTGTGACGCCGGTGCCGGATACCTTGTCTGAATACGCCTTTGCTGGCTTGCTGCGCGGCGACAACACCGAAGTGGTGAAATGTTTAAGCAACGACTTACAAGTACCGGCCAGCGCTGAATTTG
>JAHJNE010000461.1 GCA_018820995.1 Gammaproteobacteria bacterium
AGTGAACCCAACCGGGTTTCCAGTGCCTGATTTAAATCAGTCAGCGCAACTTCGTTCTGTTGGAATTGTTTTTCCAAAGACTCGCTCAGTTGCAGCTGTTGGTTCCGGGCAGAAGTGGCCTGTTGCAGCATTTGGTCCTGCTCTGCAACTTTGCTCACGAACTCACGTTCGCGCAGTTGGTTGTCTTGTTGCTGCGCCGCCTGACCCTGCTCCAGTTGCTTCAGTAACTGGTCCAGATTTAACGGTTGTGATTTTGCGTCCTGTGCCATCGCGCTGGTCATCAGTCCAGCAGACAACAGGGTGGTGCTCAGTAGTTTGAAGATTAATTTCATCGGATTACTCACTTACATCGGTAATAGCGACTGGCAGGGACAGCAAGTCTGGAGCTAGTTGTTTCTTAGCCATCCTTAACGCTTTGCTGATTTCTGAGCGATAACTGTCGGGCAGGGCATCCCACTGCCGGCTTTGTTTATTCCAAATCCCCAGCGAGCTACCGTCGCGGGTTTGGAAAATGAACGCTGTGCGGCCAACCCGTAGAAAATCTACATCACGTTCCTGACCATCAACGGTATGCAAACCGCTGTAAGCTTCCAGGGTGCGACCGTAATCCATTTCAATTTGATAGGCTTCCATCACCCGACGGAATTTTTCAGACGGTGCGACATCTGCGCGTTCCATCATATTTTGTAAATCAGCCAGTCGTTTTTGACGTTCTTCGGCCAGGAAAGGCACATCCAGTGCGATGAACTGCTTGAGACCATCAATCATCCGAATCATCAACGGGGTGATTTGTCGTTCAATCACACTGACATCGGTGATCGCTGACTGTAAATCTGCCACTTCCTGGTCCAGATTTTTCAACTGCTTTTGCATTTGCTCGTTGTAAACGCGCAAACCGTCAGTTTCCTTGTTGATGGTTCTGAATTGCTGCAATTTGCTATCGATCTTGTCGGTCATCTGATCGATTTTTTGCTGCGATGTAGCGGCAGATTCATTGATCTTGGCCGCTTCTTTCACCACAGGCTCAAGTGCTTTGTCCTGTAACGCCATAGACGGCATTGCGACCGCCAGAGTGGACGCAAGCATGGCCTGCGGGAATAGTTTCAAAAGCCTCATAGGGTCAAATCCTAAGTAGAAAAAAGCAGTGGAATAGTGATCTGTTACATACTGTTCTGTTGAATTCGTGCACAGCATAAGGGTGCTCTATGACAGTTGTGTGTCATAAAAATGACGAGCAGATGATCGCTGATCAAAGCGAAGGCAAAGCGGTAGGGTAAAAAGAGGCCGCGGTTGCGGCCATCAGCAATAAATCAAAAGGTTAGCATTCGTAAGGTTAGAAATCGTAGCTATAGCTGAGGCTAAAGCCGGTGCCAATTTCTTTCGAACGCACAATGACGTCAGACTGCGTGACTTCCTGGGTTTCACCCAGCAGGTTCTGCACTTTAAATTTCACTTTGGAATTAAAGTCCGGATACCAGGTATAAACGAAGTCCAGTGAGTTAAACGGCTGCTCAAAAGCATCTTGCCGTCCAGCAACACCCGAAGCCAGAATACGCTCACCAAAGATGTTATAAACCAAAGAACTGGTGTGCTCGCCGTTGTCCGAGTCATAGTTCAGTTGCAGGTTCACCACATACTTTGAATGACCGGTCAGACGTTTGGTCGGATTGGTCAAACTACCGGCAAGTGATGGATCAATCGATACTTCAGAATCACTTAACGTCACGTTACCTGAAGAATAAATGCCACTTTGCACCCAACTTAAGTCATACAGCCATTCGGCTTCTACGCCGTAGATTTTACCGGTGTCACCATTAATAAAGGTTGCGGTGTATTCGGTATCACCAACCGACAACACGGTTTCAATCGGGGCGGTGATATCTTTGTAGAAAGCCGCCACTGAGACGTTGTCGCCATTGTCAAAGTAGTATTCAAAGCGGGCATCATAGTTCTTGATGTCACTGCTTTTCAGACCGGTGCGGCCGATGGTACGAATGTCAGTCAGCGGGTCAAAATAAACCACTGGCACGACTTCACGTAAGTCTGGACGAACGACGGTCTGGCCATAACCAAGGCGCACTTGGTAAGACTCGCCGCCAAGGTAGGTCATCGATAAGGCCGGGTAAAACTGGTCTTTATTGATGCTGCCGTTGGCAATACGCTCACTGTTGTAGTAAATGTCCATCTGTTCGCGCGAGAAGATCAGGCTAGAAGTACCGATAGACACTTGTCTGAAATCTTCATAACGCACACCACCACTGATCCGCAGCAGGTTGTCGTAGATCACGTCGAACTCACCATACAGGGCATCGATTTTCTGTGCGGCAAGGTAATCGTCGGCGTCCGGTGCCGTTGGCTCGCGAAAATCCACCAACATCGCATTGTTGCCGATGAAGGTATCATTCAGGTAATTGGTCATCCCCAGGATGCCATCGGCTTTGTCATTGACCGTCAGTGCGACACCTGTGGTGTTATTGACGGCAAAAGTGGAAGTGTTGTACATCCGCGCTTTGTCGCTGAAATCGTAACCTGCTTTAAATTCCATTTCATACTTGCCAAGGCTTACCGGCAAGTTCAGATTGCCGCTGTACGACTTGACGTGATCTTCCATCGTGACATAGG
>JAHJNE010000462.1 GCA_018820995.1 Gammaproteobacteria bacterium
GGCACCCGAATGGCGGCATTGTCACCCGGATCAACCTGTTCAGGCATCTGATAAGCTTCGTCCTGATAGTCGACCAGTTCTGCCATATAACTGGTAATTTGATTGGCCGAACCTAAGCTAAACTTCTGATGGTCGGAGCTAAATTTCGGTACGAGTTGCTCGAGTGTCGGTTCTAACCCTTTTTTCCGTAATAGTGCCAGCAAGGCACTGGCGTTGCGGGAAATTTGGGTGTTTTTACGTAGTTCTTCCCGCAGCGGCATCAGCACATCGGTGCTTCGGATCAGTGCTTCGCGGCCAATTTGATTCATATCGAGCAAACGGGTACGTAGCTGGACCAAAGGCTCTTTTTCGCTGTGCAAAAAGCCGGTTTGTTCGATATTGAGGATGAGCTCGCTCAGTTGATGTTCCAACGCCTGCATACTGTGTTGAAAGGGCGCGTTGATGTCGATCATCTGCAGCACCGGCTCGATATATTCGTCAAAGGCTTCCATCACTGCGCTATAACGTTTTGCCAGGCTGAGTTTGGTTTCGTCCGCTTTGGCCTTTTCTACTAGGTGCATAATGGCACTTTCGTTTTTCCGAAAGTGTTTCACCACTTCCCGCACCCGCTCGTCCATTAAGCGAATAAAACGGCGCATTTCGCTGACATCTTTGGTTTCGGCTGCTGCTTTTAACTTACCCCGTAAGCGGTCGAGATCTTCAATCCGGCTTTGGATATCACCGACAGTCCCCAGTTGGTGTTCCTGGGTTAAAAATTGGATAAATTCCAACACTGCGCGATTGAGCTCGAGCTGACTTGATTTTGCCAGCGGGATCAGAACTTCATGTTGCAATAAACGCTGTGCTTCTTTAAACACTTGTTCACTGCTTAACCCTGGCGAATGACGTTGAATAAGCGCTTGCACGTCCTGAAAACTGAAACTTCCCAGGGTGCTGCGGCCGACCAGTGTTTCTAATACCGGCCAGTGGTCATCGAGGCATTTAATGATTTTTTTTGCTGATAGCATGAACTCGTAACTTTTCGTTAAAAAAATAAGGGGTATCGACTAATGTATGACCAGTTGCAGGTAGTGTGTCGTAGCCGGCAGTGATAGAATGCCGTCCCGCCATGAGTCCACTCTCACATACACAACAAGCTGGTGAAATTATATGTTAAGTACGGTAATACTGGGCTTGGTAGCCCTTGCCTTTGTGCTGATCGTTATAGAGGATATTATCCACGTAAACAAGGCAAAAACGACACTTTTTTTCGGTACTCTGTGCTGGATTTTAGCCTTTATCTTTCCAATGCACGGTGCTACAAGTGCCCAAGTCAGTGAGCAGTTAAACGAAAACCTATTAGAAATAGCGACTTTATGGCTATTTCTGATGTCGACTATGACTTTTGTCGCTTATCTCAATAGCAAAGGTTTTATAGCCCAAATGGTGCAGCGGATGTTACCCGCTGAACTTTCTGAGCGGCGGCTGATGTTTATTGTGGCAGCTTTTGCCTTTGTGTTCTCCTCTTTTGCCGACAACGTCACCGCGACACTTGTGTCTATCGCGGTGGTCGCGAGTATCAAAATGGAAGCGAAAAAGCTGATTAAGTATGCCACCATTATTATTTTTGCCGTCAACAGTGGTGGGGTATCACTGATAACCGGTGATGTAACCACCCTGATGTTTTTCCTCGCGGGCAAAGTGACCATCGCCAATTTGTTAATGCTGGTATTACCTTCATTTTTCGCGGCGGCAGTGTTGGCTATTTTGTTGTCACGCGGTTTAAGCAATCGTATTGTGATTGAGAAAACCCGCAAGCCGATTGAAAAAGCGGATGCCGCAATCGCCGGTATTTTTGTCGCAACAATAGCCGCAACCCTGTTATTTAACGTGCTTTTCCAGATCCCTCCGGTGCTGACTTTCTTGTTCGGTTTAGGCATTATGTTTTTAAGTGCCCAATTTTTACTACGCAAAAAAACCACCCAAAGTATTTTGAATTATGTTCGTGAGGTTGAGTTTGAAACCTTATTATTCTTCTTAGGCGTACTACTTCTGGTCGGTATTTTGAAAGAAGTTGGATTTTTAAATAATTTCACCAATATGTATGCCGTATTACCACCATTTGAGGCCAATTACCTGATGGGTATTGCGTCATCATTAATTGATAACGTGCCGTTAACGGCTGCTTTGTTAAAAGCGAATTTAACAATGACAACGGGCGAATGGTTAATGCTGACGTACGCAACAGGCGTGGGCGGTTCATTGCTCATTATCGGCTCTGCAGCTGGCATTATCGCGATGAGTAAAATTAAAGAATTGACCTTTGGTACCTATTTTAAAATGGCCGGTTATTTATTGTTTGCTTACTCGCTAGGTTATAGCGGCGTGTACGTTATGGGACGATTTGTCGGCTAGGTGCCAGCATATCGAATGAAAACGGCGCTGTAGCGCCGTTTTTTTATGCCTTGCAATTAGACATCTAAAAGTCTGTTGCCTTTTATATCGAACTCAAGTATCTTTGCCGCGTCAATCATATCTGATAGACCAGAAGAGGAGCGTTCACCAGGTAGTTCAGAATAGGTCGCTATAGACCACAAGCTGGATGAGGGGGATGAATGCCGAGGATGGAGTGTCATAGCAGCACAACGTCCGGTCAAAAGGGTTGAATCCCTGCGACTGTCACCTGAAACCCGGTGGAGAGCTTCTGGCCTTTGTTCGTCTGCAAGTAGACAGCATGCCGGCTCGCGCTCGGTCGCTGTATCTGATTGTTACGCTGCAAATGCCATGCTCTGCTTATGTTTTTTATAAGGAGAGAAACCTTGTCAAATCTGAATTCTGTAGCTTCTGCTGCATCAATGTCATCGGCTATATCGACAGCCACTTCTTCGTATCAAATCATCGTTGCCAAATTCGGCGGCACCAGCGTTGCTGATTTTGCTGCCATGTCGCGCTGTGCCGATATCGTGTTAGCCGACTCAAATATCCGCTTGGTGGTGGTGAGTGCCAGCTCAGGCGTTACTAATTTATTGGTTGATATGACCAGGCAAACAGAGGCTGCAGCCCGAGTTGATGCTTATGCAGGTGTCGAAAGAATCACTTATGCGGTGCTGCAACAATTGCAGCAGCAAGCCTTAGTCGGGGCCGCTATCGAACAACTATTACTGGAACTAAAAACGCTGGTTGAGTTAGATCGTAGTTATTCCGATATTGAAAAAGACTTAGTGCAATCCTTTGGTGAACGTCTGAGTTCTGTGCTTTTTGCACAAGTATTAGCTGAGCGGGGAGCTCCGGTTAGTAGTTTTGATGTGCGTCGTGTGATGCGCACTGATTCTCGTTTTGGAAAAGGCGAGCCACAGATTGAAGCGATTGCTGCTTTAACCAATCAATATCTACAGCCGCTTTTAAATCAGCAGCTCATTGTCACCCAAGGTTTTATTGGTGCTGACAACTTAGGACAAACCACCACTTTAGGTCGTGGTGGTTCGGATTATAGCGCCGCCATTCTTGGTGAAGCAGTTGGGGCGAAAGTTGTGCAAATCTGGACTGATGTGGTGGGCATCTTTACCACTGATCCGCGGTTGACTGACCAAGCGCGCTGTATTCCGGAAATTAGTTTTGATGAAGCAGCGGAAATGGCGACTTTTGGCGCAAAAGTTTTGCACCCTGCGACACTCATTCCGGCTATGCGGCAGAATATTCCGGTCTTTGTAGGTTCTAGCCGTGAGCCTGAAGCTGGCGGGACCTGGATCTCCAAACAAGTGGATACCAAACCTTCCTATCGTGCTATAGCACTTCGCAAAGCACAAACGTTGATCACGGTAAAAAGTCCGGCGATGTTACATGCTGCAGGCTTTTTAGCACGCGTTTTTGATATTTTAAGCCGGCATCAGATCTCGGTTGATTTGGTCACGACTTCCGAAATCAGTGTTGCATTGACGCTGGATGATGCGCCAGGGAGTGCTTTTACCCAGTCAATGGAACCAGCGCTGGCAGAGCTCAAAGCATTTTCGGAAGTGACCGTTGAGCAAAACCTGAGCCTGATTGCGGTGATAGGTAACCATTTGCACAGTACCCGCGGAGTCACCGGTTCATTGTTTCAAGCGTTGGAAAAAATCAATATGCGTCTGATTTGCCATGGCGCGAGCCGGCACAATCTGTGCTTTTTGGTGCAGGATGCAGAAGCTGCTGTTGTGGTGAAAGAGCTGCACCAGGCTTTGTTTTAAAGGCCGTTAAAGCCAATTAAAAACCGCCTTACGGCGGTTTTTTTCATCGTGATGATACATCACTAGTATCAACAGCTACGGCCGTTTAATTTAACAAACGCCCAGCGCTATTATTACCGAACAGAAGCTCGAAAGATTAAACAAACAATTGTTTAAATTCGTTAAACAGCACCACAAATTCCGGTGAACGATAAAAATCAGTCGACGGAATTAAACCAAGGTCAGCGTAAGGTTTCAGCTGTGCAGCCATATCGCCTTCAGCATGGTAACGCCCCTGTTTAATCGCTGCGATGCGGATGAAATCGACATAAGAAGGATGCGCTGGTTTATAGCTATCAACGTCCCACTGTTCAGCAACTTCAATCAGTTCACTTGGAAATCCCCAAGACGTCAGGATATTTGCACCAATTTTTCCGGAAATGTCATTGATAGATTGTTTAATAAACGTCTCATCACCGAAGATATCCAGTTGACGCTCTGCTTCAGTTAAAATTGGCAGGGCGCCAATATTGTGGACTAAACCTGCTAACGTCATGGTGTCGAAGTTCACAGCAGTGTGTTTAAAAGAAGAGTTATATTGCTGCATGGTCGCCAATGCAAAGGCCGTTAGTTCCAGTGTTTCAGCCCAAACTTTTTCCATTTGTTCTTTTACGAAAGCTGATTTGGATACAAAAAGTTGTTCCATCGCCATCGCCGTCACGACGTTTTTGATGTAACGCAACCCGATACGAGTTGTCGCTTGTTGCAATGAATGCACGTGCACGCCACGGCCAACAAAGGCACTATTAGCAATTTTCATAATCCGTGCTGACAGCGCAGGATCGTGTGAAATCATGTCGGACATTTTGCCGAGGTTAACATTTGGGTCATCGGCCATTTTTCGAATTTTCAGGGCGATTTCTGGCAAGCTTGGCAGAACTAAAGTATCGGTGCGGATTTTTTCAATTAAAATCGTCAGTAAGGCATTTTGTGCTGGCATATGAGAACCTTGTAACAGCTTGTTTGTATTGTTTGATAAAGCTTCTGGCTTGATTATTATCTATTCAGAACAACTTTCACAGCATGGTGGAAAAATAAAAAATGGTTTTGCTCCTCTGTCAGCCGCGTATTTGTTAGTGCGTTGTGACAGGTGCTCGCTAACGGAGTTACGTGGCCATGGCCTGCGAGCTTCTAAAATTTGGTTAATAATGTTCTTTGATACTGATTAGGGTCTAGTTTGAGTCCAAGTTGGCGAATTTTGTCTTCCAACTGAATCAGTTCCAGTTCTAGTTCCTGTAGGTTTAGCACGTTATCATCAAGTTGCCATAACTGTCTGGACCCATGAAAGTTATACAACAAGATAATAATCGCGTCGACATTACCGTCATCGGCAGCCCGTTTTAGTGTTGATAACCGGCGGTTAATTAAATTTAGCTCATGCTTTAAATCCCAAACATAAGCGACTTCATAAAAATATAACGAGCTTTTCAACCGGTGCAGACAAAATGCTGCAATCGCCCCACCAATACTTACGCCAAGTAGATTTAAAAAAAAGTTGTCACCGGCGGCGGAACCAAAATAAAACACAAAAATGCTAGAAATACCTACACCCACTGCAGCGAAAAAGGCAATGGCCAGTACGATAATAACGTTGAGATGACTTCGATAGGTGTCTTTATTAATTTCTTTTAACTGCATAGCAAACCCTGTACTGCTAATTTATTGATTAATATAGCCATTCAGTTAAACCTTCCGTCTGGTTCAGCTGTTGCCAGGATGAGCGCTGTCGTAGTTGATCGGCGACCCACTTTAACTTTGGCCAGGCGAGTGCACTGTTTGGCATGTTGCGCGACCAGCGCATATACATTGTCATTAAAAAGTCAGCTGCAGTCGGTTGAGCGCCGGTTAGCCAAGGCCCGTGTTGTTCCAAATGTTGCTCTAGTCGTTGCCAGCAGCTTTCTATTTTATGCTGCAATGCCAGTTTTGTTGTTGCAGGGTACTCAGTCATTCCCAAATCCGCAGGGTAAAACCATAACCGGAACGATGGTGCCAATTGATTGGTCAGGTACATCAACCACTGAATAAACTCAGCGCGCTTTGTAGCATCTATGGCAGGTGCCAATTCAGCTGCTGGATGTTGTTCTGTCAGATATAACACAATAGCTGCCGATTCACAGATATAACGTACGCCATCAAATAACACCGGAACCTGGCCAGCTGGATTGATAGCTAAAAATTCAGCGGATTTTTGTTGACTACTGGCAAAATCGACTTTATGAAGCGCAAACGGCTGCTTGAGTTCCAACAACAACCAATGAACTATCAGGCTAGCGGAGCCGGGTGAATAATATAATTGATACATCGTGCGTCCCTTCACCAATCAGTTTTTTCATTTTTGCTTAACTGTCGCGCAATGTAAAGCAGGCTCTGCTTGATTTATTTGGCAAAACAACGCTTTGGATTGCGCCTGACGACGTCGTGGATACTGAATTTACTGGCTCGCAGGCGACTGACTCAACTCAAATAATTTGTCACGAATACGCCAGAAACGGCCATCTTTGCGGGCAACAATGGCATCTGGTGGCCGCAGACGATGGCTTTGCGCCAGAATTTGCGCCACCGTTTTCACTTCAAAAGGGCGATGGCGATCGGGCAAGTGCGGTGGCAGGAAAACGGTGGCAAAACGTTGTTTCTGGGCTTTTGTTTGTACTGGCCAAAACTCATGAATTTGTTGATTGTCATCGTTGTGGTAACTTATTTTTAGTTTTTGTGTGCCTTTCACATCCGTTATCAACGAAAGCTCCATCCGCTGCGGGTACATGATCAGCGCGTCTTTGAGCTTTAACGCTTCCTGTAACTTTTTATCCGGATCGACGAGAACCGCCTGACATTGCCGGCAAAATTTAGCGGCGATGTCATGTTCGGCTCCGCATTCAAGACAAAATTTAGCCCGAAAACGATAACCACATTCATGGATATGGGTTGGGTCGCTTCGGTCAAATCCCTGACAACGCCGGCCATAATGTTCCAGTACCAGGCCATTGCTGTCGGTCTTGCCCCAGAAGGTATTGGCAAAACGGCACACCGGGCAGTGTACAGTGACCAATTCGCTATCGGATGTTGGCGGTGGCGTGCCCACTTCCGGTAAATATAAATCATACATATTGCCGGCGTAATCCAATACCAGACAATCGGTTTTTCCTGGCGCCAAGCGCAAGCCACGTCCAACAATTTGCTGGTAAAGGCTAACCGATTCTGTTGGTCGTAAAATAGCAATCAAATCA
>JAHJNE010000463.1 GCA_018820995.1 Gammaproteobacteria bacterium
AATTGTTGGATATCACTGAGCGAAAAGCGCAGCAGGCATTGTTAGAAAAGTCGGCGGCGACTGACCGTTTGACGGGGCTTATGAATCGTAATGCTTTTTCCCAACGTCTGGATCAACTCATACCAGGTTTTTCAGTCGCAGTTATTCTGTTTGATTTGGACCGTTTTAAACGGATCAACGATAACTTTGGTCCGCAAATAGGTGATTTACTGTTGCTGGAAGTCGCGAATCGGCTCAACCAGGCGTTTCCTGAACAGTCGTTGGCGCGGCTGAGCAGCGACGAATTTGCTTTGGCTGTTACGATGGAAGTCACCAGTGAATCGGATCTTGACCAACCACCTGCACTGCAGTTGATCATTGATCAACTGCAACACCTTTTTAGTGAGCCTTTTGCTGTTGAAGGCCTGCAGTTACCCGTTTCCATCAGTATTGGCAGTAGTGTGGCGCCGCAGGATGGTGGTAACAGCGATACCTTACTCAAGCATGCCGATATTGCCATGTATGAAGCAAAACAGCAGGGCAGGCAGCGTTGGGTCTGTTTTCGTCAGCCGATGCTGGAACACGCCAGGCAGTTGTTATTTATAGATACTGAATTAAAACAAGCCATTAGCCGTAACGAACTGTCACTGGTTTATCAGCCGATTTATCAAAGTGGCGCCAAAACCTTTAGTAAAATGGAAGCATTGTTACGCTGGCATAGCCAGAGTTTAGGTGTGGTGGGGCCGGATCGGTTCATACCTGTGGCAGAAGAAAGTGGTTATATTACCGACCTCGGTTATTGGGTGCTTCAACAAGCCTGTCTGCAACTGGCACAATGGCAACAAACAAGTTCAGAGCTATTGGTGGTGAGTGTGAATGTCTCGGCACTGCAACTGAATCAACCCGGTTTTTATACTGCGGTGCAGCAATTGCTGCAGCAGCACCAGTTACAGCCCAGCCAACTTGAGCTAGAAATTACAGAACGGGTGTTGCTGGATGATAGTGATGAAGTTGGTTTGTTGTTACAGCAACTGAGCGAACTGGGTGTGCAAATCTCGATGGATGATTTTGGTACCGGTTATAGTTCCCTCAGTTATTTGAGTCGTTTTTCATTGCATACTTTAAAAATCGACCGCTCTTTTGTCCAGGTAATGACAGAAAGTCAGCGTAGTCGCGATCTGGTGCGGGCGATTGTGGCGATGGGACATAGTTTGCAATTACAGCTCGTGGCGGAAGGCGTAGAAACCGAAGAACAGGCGACGGCGTTAACGGCGCTGGGCTGTCAGTTTTTACAAGGTTATTATCTTGCAAGACCGCAGTCTGCCGACAGCATCAGCCAGCAGCTGCAATTTCATATTGAATAAACTAATCGTCGAAGCGATGTTAAAGGCAGATCCTGTTTACAGCGTCTGATAGTTTGATTTTTTTTGTATTAGTTCAATCGCATAGTTATCAGGATCGCGGACAAAAGCGATTTCAGTGGTGCCACCTTTCACCGGGCCAGGCTCGCGACTGACAACGCCACCGCGGGCTTTGATTTCAGTACAGGCCTGATATATATCATCGACTTCCAAGGCAATATGGCCAAAGGCAGTGCCTAATTCATATTGGTCGACACCGTAGTTGTAGGTAAGCTCCAACACCGCACCATCACGTTCATCACCGTAGCCGACAAATGCCAGTGTGTATTGATATTCCGGATTGTCAGACTGGCGCAATAACGTCATGCCAAGCACTTGGGTGTAAAAATCAATTGAACGCTGTAACTGCGTGACACGCAGCATGGTATGTAAAATTCGCATTATTTATCTCCTAGGTGAGCCGGTCTTTCTACTCGGATTTTTCTTTATATTCGCTTTATATTCACTAAACCTAAAATCACTTTCGTGAGTGAATGAGCTACGAGTGCGTTATATATGGGCTTCTCACGCAATTCAGTCTCAATAATTCTTTACGAAAATTGCAAGATTTGTAAATGCAGAGCTTTTTCGACTGAATATTTTCAAATTCAAGCCCGTTATTCTTTACAAAAATTGTATCAAATTGAACTGGTGAATAGCTACTAACTCACTCGACACTAAAGAAGTTTGGTCGATTCAAACCTTAATTTGGTGGAAATTAGTGGGCGTTCACACCCGTCAACACTGAACCCAACTGCCGGCAGTACTAGCTTGCCGACTACATCTTGTGAACGTTGTTTTAAAACAGCTGCGTTAATAGCGGGTTTGTGCCAAAAGCTGATATTCCCTGAGATTCGATTCAATCGGCGCTTTTCACTGAAAGTGGACATTATAGAAAATCGATTAATCAAGGCTCTCGAAAATTTCGAGAACCTTTGCTTTACCAAAGTATCAATTTGGCGAGTTTTGTTTTTGAGCAACAAGAGCCACTTTTTGGCTTATGTGCCACGCAGCTGTAGTGACCGTGCAAGATCAGCCAGTGGTGCAGGTTAAACATAAATTCTTCTTTGTTCGGCGTATTCCGGATGATGCACCAGCGTGCTCATAAGCTTTTCGAACTTCGATAAGCTACATACACAACTATACCGGGAAGGTTATGCTTAACTGTGGCAGAAATTGGTATACGCATTTAAGTGGTCGCTAAGCTTGTGTTGTTGCCTTACCAATTTTATTTTTTTGTTATTACCGAATGGGTAGTTCTGGCCATGTGGTTTAGTTTCGATTGCCACTTTGATTCCTATCTCACAGCTTGAAGCAATTTATCTCAACTTCCCTTTATAACCGCTGGTTGACGGAGGGCGTCTACGCTTTTCTGCATTGATTGAACAGTGATTTGTGTAGCTCCAATCCAATCCGACTTATCCTTGGTAAGCTACTTTCAAGTTGTTTTATCATGATTAAATCAAAATATTGGTTGACAAATTGGCAATAAGTTAATAGTTTTACCATCGTGCCGATTGGTAAAGCAATGGCTTTGGTCAAGCAATTAGCGGCCAGATCCTATTCGGTTCTACAACAGTAGTTACCGGTTGCAACAATGCAACAACACGTGGCTTTGTGGTGTACAAAAGTTTCTTCGCATCATTTTCAGTGCAGCAAAAATTAGAGGTGAACAATGTCAAAACCAGCAATCGGCTTTATCGGCCTCGGCCTTATGGGCGGCAACATGGTCGAAAATCTACAGAAGAAAGGCTATCAGCTGACTGTAATGGATCTCAACAAAGACGCTGTTGCAGCCTGTGTTGCCAGAGGTGCATCTACTGCAAGCTCGGCGAAGGAGCTGGCAGCATCTGTCGACATCGTTATGCTCTGTCTGACCACCTCGGCTATTGTTGAAAAAGTTGTTTACGGTGAAGACGGTATTCTCGAAGGCATCAAAGAAGGGGCTGTGCTGGTTGACTTTGGCACTTCTATTCCAGCGTCAACGCACAAAATCGGTGCTGACCTGGCTAAGAAAGGTACCGGTATGATAGACGCCCCCCTAGGCCGCACACCGGCACATGCTAAAGATGGATTATTGAATATTATGGCTGCCGGTGATCGGGAGACATTCGACAAAGTGAAGCCTGTGCTACAAGATCAGGGTGAGAACGTGTTTTATCTGGGCGGGTTAGGTGCTGGACATACGACAAAACTTATCAACAACTTCGTTGGTATGACGACCGTTTGTGCCATGTCTCAGGCATTTGCCATCGCTGACCGTGCCGGTGTTGATCGGCAACAACTGTTCGACATTATGTCGACCGGCCCTTCCAGTTCGCCGTTTATGAAGTTCTGCAAGCACTATGCAGTGGACAACATAAGTGATCTCGGCTTCTCACTGGCAAATGCCAACAAAGACCTGGGCTATTTCTTGAAAATGGTTGAAGACCTTGGTACCGAGTCCAAGATTGCCAAGGGATCATCTGCTGATTTGCAAGCTGCATTCGATGCGGGGATGGGTAACGGAAACGTGCCAGAGATATTCGATTATTACCGCACGCTTGGCAAATAGAGCGTATTGGTCAGCCTGTCGACGCTATCCGAACTTCGAATTCTGTGAAGATGGTCGTAGCTCTGTATATAGAGAAGAATCGTCTGTGGAACTGGTGCTAATGAGATGGAACTTATTAGCCCAGGAAGTACCCCCCTCATTTTATGCTTCAACAGTAATGAAGCGAATCTCAGTATTGAGGTAAAAAAACCATAATGCGTTTATTCAAAGATTATCTGCTAAACATTTTCCTGGCTCTGATGTTGGTCCCAGTGTCAGTTACTGCACTCGCCACGGAATATTTCGTAGCGAGCAAACAAGACTATCAGGCGATTTCATCGAAACTGGTCGCAGGTGACACGATCATCTTGAAAAACGGTGTTTGGACAGACTTTGAGATAGTGCTGGCGGGGCAGGGTAGTGCTGATGCACCCATAAAGTTGACGGCAGAAACCAAGGGGCAAGTGGTACTTTCTGGCCTGTCGAATCTCAAACTGGCCGGTCAGTATCTTACCGTTTCAGGCTTGGTGTTTAAAAACGGCTATACCCCCAGTAGTGCAGTTATTGAGTTTCGCAAAAACAGTGATGAGCTGGCTTTCCACTCAAGGGTGACGGAAGTGGTTATCGATAACTACAACAATCCGGATAAACAGGAATCGGATTATTGGGTCGCGTTGTATGGGCAGAAGAATCGCTTAGACCACAGTCATTTCGTGGGTAAGCGTAATAAAGGCGTCACCATTGCTGTCAGGTTGAATAGTGAAAACAGTCAGCTAAACCACCACCGGATTGATCATAACTACTTTGGTTATCGGCCAACCTTTGGCTCCAATGGCGGGGAAACACTGCGCATTGGCACCAGCCATTACTCGCTCACCGATTCTTATACACTGGTTGAAAACAACTACTTCGAACATACCAACGGTGAAGTAGAAATTATCTCGATAAAGTCCGGCAAAAATACCTTGCGTGGTAACGTGTTCTTTGAGTCCCGCGGCACGCTAACCCTACGCCATGGCAACGGTAATATCGTCGAGCAGAACCTATTTTTGGGTAATGGCGTGGAGCACACCGGTGGCATACGTGTAATCAACAAAGATCAGGTGATCCGTAACAACTATCTGCAAGGTTTGAAAGGTTATCGATTTGGCAGTGGTTTTACAGTGTTGAATGGCGTCCCTAACTCGTCAATCAATCGATATCATCAGGTAGAAAACGCCCTTATCGTCAACAACAGCTTAATTGACGTTGATCACATCCAGCTGGCGGCCGGTAGCGATGCAGAACGCACAGCGGTGCCCATTAATTCCGTGATGAAAGATAACCTGATCTTCAATACCAATAAACAGCAGCCTTTCAGCCTGTTTGATGATGTCAGCGGTATAAAACTCTCCTGCAATATCGCCAATACTGAGGTGCCAGCAGCGCTGAGCTATGGTGTAAAACGCGAGGACGTTGCTCTTAAAAAAGCTAAGAATGGCCTGCTTTATCCAGTGTCTGACAAGCTAAATACCGGTGCCAAGCGAGACTTGAAAGTGCTGGCTAAACAAGACACTGGAGTAAGTTGGTATCCGAAAGTGCCTGGGGTAGTGGCATTCGATTCAGGTCAAACACATCAGGTTGAACAGGGCGTAACGGCTTTATTAGCTGCAATAGACAAAGCCGGTGAAGGTGACGTTATTGTGCTGGCCAATGGTCAATATGATGTGTCAAAACTTATCAAGATTGATAAAACCCTAACCATCAAAGCGGCACAGGCAGGCCAAGCCAGGTTAACCTTTGAACGTTCCGCCTTGTTTGAAATCCACAACGGTGGCAGTTTGAAACTTGAGGGCTTAGCTATTTCAGGAACGCAGAGTCCTGACTCCGCTGGCAATACTGTGGTTCGAACGCAAAAATGGGGCATGGTTGATAACTACCGCTTTGCGATGCTGAATTCACACGTCTCGCAGCTGGATATCAACCATTCGTTCGATTTTTTCGCCACTGGCAAGGGCGCCTTTGCCGATGAGATCACCCTGATGGGTAACACTTTTGACAATGTGACAGGCGACATTCTGCTTCTCAATACTGAAATTGAAGATTTGGGGATTTATAACGCCGAGTATGTCACGGTAAAAAACAATACCTTCAACAATGTGCAGGGTGCTGTGGTGAAGCTTTATCGTGGTGGCACCGATGAAAGTACATTTGGGCCGAATTTGTTGATGGCTGACAACACCTTAAACCAGGTGGGTTATGGCAGTCGCAATAAGAATAAATCCAGTCTGTATCTGCACGGCGTTCAGGTTGCCAACATTCTTCAAAACACCCTGGTTGGCTCTGCGCCAATAACAGTTGAGCATACGGTAGGGGAACCCATTACGGTGATTAAGGGCAATCTGTTTGATTCAACCCGGGTACCAACGGTCACAGAGCTTCGGGTTGAAGGCCCGCATACGGCCGTGATTGACAATAACAAAACAGTGAATACTGAACAGAGGTAGTCGCAGATGAAAATGTCAATATTCATGTCAAAAGTAACGTCGTTGGTACTGGTGACCTTTGCTCTCATATTCTCATTAGGTGCGCAGGCGGCTCATCCAAATTTGGTCATGACAGCCGCCGATGTGTCTGAAATGCGCAAGGCCATCACGAAGCCTGGGCGATTTTCCAAAGCCTACAGCGATCTGAAAGCCGAAGTCGATCTGCATATGGCCCAACCTATTACCGTTCCGGTACCTAAAGATGGGGGCGGCGGCTATACCCATGAGCAGCATAAGAAAAATTATCAGCTGATGTACAACGCCGGTATTCTTTATCAGCTTAGCCAGGATAAGACCTATGCCGATTATGTGCGGGACATGTTGCTGGCTTATGCACAGTTGTACCCGACACTGGATCTGCACCCCGCACGAAAAGTGAAATCACAAAATTCTGGCAAGCTGTTTTGGCAAAGCTTAAATGAGGCCGTTTGGTTGGTACATACCATCCAGGCCTACGACTTTGTTTACGGTGCGCTAAGCGCGCAAGACATAAAGCGCATTGAAACAAAGCTGCTGAAGCCTGTTGCGCTGTTTTTGTCACAAGGACAACCCTCTACTTTTAACAAAGTGCATAACCATGGTACCTGGGCAACAGCTGGGGTAGGTATGGCCGGTTATGTGATGAACGAGCCTGAGTGGGTTGAAAAAGCGCTCTACGATCTGCAAAAATCAGGAAAAGGGGGATTTATAAAGCAACTGGATGAATTGTTTTCCCCTCAGGGTTACTACAATGAAGGGCCTTATTATCAGCGTTACGCGCTTTTGCCTTTTGTTACCTTTGCCAAAGCTATTGAGAATAATGAACCGCAAAGAAAGATCTTTCAGTACCGGGATGGGATTGTATTAAAAGCCATAGATACGACGATTCAGTTAAGTTATGACGGTCTGTTTTTCCCCATCAACGATGCGATAAAAAGTAAGGGTATCGACACCATCGAGTTGGTGCATGGCGTTGCTCTGGCATATAGCCTCACGCAGGAGCCCGGCTATCTGGAAATCGCTAAGCAGCAGGATCAGATTATTCTTTCCGGTGATGGTCTGAAGGTAGCGCAGGCTCTCGACAAGGGACTGGCCAAGCGTTATCAATTCGACTCCGTTGCCTTTGGCGATGGCAGTGATGGCAAGCAAGGGGCGCTGGTGATTATGCGCAGCCAGTTGGCTGGTGAGCAGGCCTTACTGTTTAAACCTACTGCCCAAGGCCTTGGACACGGGCATTTTGACAAGCTCACATGGCAGTTTTATGACCAGGGTGAAGAAATCGTCTCTGATTATGGTGCAGCTCGTTTTCTCAATGTTGAAGCTAAGTTTGGTGGCCATTATTTGCCAGAAAACGAAAGTTACGCCAAACAAACTGTTGCCCACAATACTGTGGTGGTCGATGAAACCAGCCACTTTGACGGTGACGTTGAGGTAGGTAATAGAAACGCCCCTGTACTTCATTTTTTTGAAACAAGTCCGCTCGGCACAGTATCAAGCGCAAAAATTGATACTGCTTACCAGGGTGTTGCGCTAACACGAACTATTGCTTTGGTTCATCTGGCTGAGCTTGAGAAATCCATAGTGCTGGATCTGTTTAATGTTGACGCATCCGGCGAGCATCAACTGGATCTGCCGCTGCATTACCAGGGACAGATAATCGACACAAACTTTAGCTTGTCGGTTAATACTGATCAGCTCTCAGCCCTCGGCGCTAAAAATGGCTATCAACATCTATGGCTTAAAGGCCGGGGTCTGCCAGAGCAGGGCCTGGCAAAAGTCTCCTGGTTAAATGAAAACGGACGCTTTTACACCCATACCAGTTTGGTAAATGGGCAGGAAGAATTTCTGTTCACCCAGATCGGAGCCAACGACCCTCACTTTAATTTACGCAACGAACAGGCGTTTGTCCGCAGAGTACAGAACAAGCAGCAACACCAGTTCATTTCTGTACTTGAACCGCACGGCGAATACAATCCAGGCAAAGAATACACTCTGGAGGCAGCGAGTCAGGTGACGAAGCTCAGCTATAGCCAACAAGGAGAAGTGATGTTGCTCAATATCACTATTGCGGGTGTTTCATACCTGATTGCTATTAACCAAGCGGCAGAGGGTTCAATCAGGCAAGATTTTCAATATCAAGACCAATCGTTTTTTATCAACGGCCGACTGGCTGTTTTTGCATTGAATGATCATTAGGAGTAAGTCATATGAGCAAGCAAAGTAACCATTTTATCGCCGGTGCCGAAGCTGAGATTGAAGATGTGGGGGGGGGCTTAAAACGTCAGATGCTGGGTTATAACCACGAACTTATGATGGTCAAAGTGTGGTTTGCCAAGGGAGCCGAAGGCTATGTACACAAGCATCGTCATTCACAGGTGACCTATGTGGAAGAGGGCGAGTTTCACTTTAATATCGGTGGCGAAATCAAAGTGATGAAACCCGGCGACAGTTGCTTGATTCCACCCCATGTGGAGCACGGCGCAGTGTGTCCAACCGGAGGTATCTTGATTGACACCTTCAGCCCTGCCCGAGAAGACTTCCTTGAGGACTGATCATGAAAATTAAAGGTTTACGCTGGTGGGTGGTGATGTTGATCGCGCTGGCGACCATCATCAACTACATTGACCGTCAATCGCTCAGTGTACTCTGGCCAGCCATTGTCGAGGACTTATTTCCTGACAAGTCGGCGCTGGAACGCAAACAAATTTATGCAAACATCTCGGTGGTGTTTGTTTTCGCATATGCCTTTGGTCAGGCGATCTTCGGCAAGGTTTTTGACTGGGTGGGTACACGACTAGGTTTTGTTCTCTCCATCGGTGTATGGTCATTGGCTACCATTGCCCATGCATTCGCTCAAGGCTTGCTTAGCTTCAGTATTTTCAGGGCGATTCTGGGAGTTGCGGAAGCGGGTAATTGGCCAGGCGCAACGAAGGGCAATGCTGAGTGGTTTCCGATCAAGGAGCGCGCATTAGCTCAGGGGATTTTTAACTCAGGTGCTGCGATTGGTGGCATTGTCTCTATCCCGTTGATTGCGTTTCTTACCGTTTATTTCAGTTGGCAAATGGTCTTTATAATGATCGGTCTGCTGGGTTTTCTCTGGCTCATCCCCTGGCTGGTTTTGGTTAAAGCTCCACCCGCCTTGCATTCATGGATTACCGAAGAGGAACGCGAATATATCCTGACCGGTCAAAAACGCAAACTGACTGCAGAGCAAGCGTCTCTGTCAGAAGAGGCGGAATATAACCTTACTACCGCCGAGCTGCTTTCCCGCAAGCAAAGCTGGGGGGTGATTATTGCCTCTGCAGCCATCGATCCGATTTGGTGGCTGTTTGTTTTCTGGATCCCCATTTATCTGAATGAAGTTTACGGTATGGATGTGCAGTCTATAGGGATATACGGCTGGGTACCTTATGTGGGCGCGATGTTTGGTGCCTGGTTTGGTGGCCTGCTGGCCCAGAACAGACTGAACGCGGGTTGGAGCGTGGATAAAACCCGTAAACTTACCATTACGTTGGGGTGCTTTATTATGCTGCCATCATTACTGGCGATGGCTAACCCGGGCGAGCCGGTCATTGCTGTGTTAATCATGGCTGTCATTTTATTTGGTTTCCAAACCGCTATTGGTAACGTGCAAACGCTGCCCAGCGATCTTTTTAGCAAGAGTGCCGTGGGTACCCTGGCAGGGTTTTCTGGCATGGCGGCTAAGTTAGGCGCAGTGGGGCTGACCTCTCTGGTTCCTTATTTGACAGCTGACGGAAATTATACACCCGCGTTCGTTATCGGCGCTCTACTTGCGATCACTGCAGCTGCCGCTGTGTGGATATTGATCCCCACTATCGAACCCTTAAAGAAACCCTTAAAGAAAACTGAGTAAAAACATGACGAAGATATTTTTTCTCGGTGAGTGCATGGTTGAGCTCAGAGAACTGGATGACGCGACGATGGGACAGTCGTTTGCCGGTGATGTATACAACTCAGCGGTATATATGAAACGCTGCTTTCCAAAAATAGCCGTATCAATGATCACAGCCATTGGGCGTGACCGACTCAGTGAAAAAATGCTTACCCGATTCAAGCGTGAGGAGTTAGATACACAGTTTGTGTTTCAGCATCCAAACAAAGTGCCTGGTATGTATTTTATTGAGACAGATAGCGCGGGTGAAAGGCGCTTTACCTACTGGCGTAACGATTCTGCGGCCAAGAAAGTCGTCCAATTTCTTAACGATGATGTTGTTGAACAATTAACCTCAGCGGACATGTTTTTTTTCTCAGGCATTCCCCTGGCGATTATTGACAAAGACAGTCGCAATGCGTTTTGGCAAAAACTTGAACGCTTGAAGCTGGCCGGTGTAAAGCTTGTGTTTGATCCAAATTACCGGGCGCAGCTTTGGGCTAGTAAAGATGATGCAATTGCACAGTTTGATAAAGCATTTCGATTAAGTGATATCGCTTTACCAGGCGTCGAAGATCTGAGCGTACTTTATGGCATTACGTCTGCGCGAGATGCGATTGATTTTTGTCAGCAATATAACTTGGAAGAATTGGTGGTAAAGGACGGGCCGAAATCCGTTGTTACACATACTGGCACAGAGCGACACAGCCACCAGATCACCCCTGTTACTAATGTTGTAGATACAACTTCTGCCGGCGATGCATTCAACGGCGTTTATCTTGGGGCGCGTTTGTCAGGAAAAACTGTGTTTGAAGCGGTGCAACTTGGCGCCAAAGCCGCCGGAACGGTAATACAACACCCAGGCGCGATAGCACCTTTGGCTGCATTTAAACAAGCTATGGCCGAAGCAGGGCTATAGCTGTTATTGCATAAACAACCCATCCAGTATTAATTGAAGAGAAATTTAGACATGACGCGCTTTTCTGAACTGATGTCAGGACAAACATTGTTACCTATTATTCAAGCGGAATCGGCCGGGCAAGGTGTTCAAATTGCCCGGGCCATGGCCGATGCCGGCCTCACTCTGGTAGAAGTGGTATTGAGAACCAACGCATCTCTGGCTGCTTTAACAGCGATTAAGAAAGAAGTACCCGAACTCAAAGTAGGTGCAGGGACGGTGCTAGATGCCCTGATCCTGAATCAGGCACTTGAAGCCGGAGCGGATTTCATTGTGACCCCGGCAGTCTCAGAGACGCTGTTGGCTGAATTGGGTGGCTGCGGGGTGCCGGTGCTGCCTGGCGTTTCCAATACCGGGGAGATTTTACTGGCATACGAGCATGGCTACACAGAATTGAAACTTTTTCCGGCTTCTCTGTCGGGCGGAGCGACCTTCCTGCGCGCCATGTCGTCGGTTTTCCAGTCGATTCGTTTTTGCCCAACCGGTGGCGTTAATCAGCAAAATATGCAGGACTATTTGTCATTGCACAATGTCTTTGCCGTAGGTGGAACCTGGGTTGCACCCGCTGACTGGGTTGAACAGGGGAATTGGCAGGCCATCACAACCGCCTGCCATCAGGCAATTAATTGACTAGAGTCAGCAATGACTAATTAGTTACTCCGATCCAAGCAGGTGTTGTTTTGGCAGAGCAAAAGGAACAACGATGAAAACAATAAACCGCATGCTGACACTGTGCTTAATGTTGTTGTTGACAGTTTTCGTCAGTTACGCAAATGAACGCGATGAGAAAGAAACAAACATTTTGATGCCGGTATCTCATCAACAATTAGAGCAAGGGGTATTACTAGGGAACTTTACTCAGTTGGATCCTGCGAAAAAGCCCGGTGAAAACTTTGACTTGCTGGATTGGAGTCTGACCCTGCCAACGGATTTGAATAAAGATCAAAAAGCAGACATTGTTTACGAGCGGACACTGGCCGATGGTTTTGAACTCAAACCGATGTTTTACACCGCAGAGGATGGCGGACTGGTGTTCGCTTGTCCAAATGAAGGAGCCAAAACCTCGGGCAATACAAAGTATGCCAGAACGGAATTGCGCGAAATGCTCAGGCGCGGAAAAACTCAGATAAAGACGCAAGGCGTAACCAGGAATAACTGGGTATTCAGGCAAGCACACGGTTCGGTCAAGCGATTGGCTGGAACGGTTGAAGGCAGCCTGGAAGCAACACTTGCCGTTAACAGGGTGTCGGTAACAGGTGATGAGAAACAAGTCGGTAGGGTGATCATTGGGCAAATCCACGCAACAGACGATGAGCCCATTCGTCTTTATTACCGAAAACTCCCCAATAATGAAAAAGGTTCCATTTATTTTGCTCACGAGATAAATGGCGGCGATGACGTTTGGGTCAATATGATTGGCTCACGTTCCCATACACTCTCTGACCCCGAGGATGGAATTCAATTGAATGAGAAGTTCAGCTATAAAATTACTGTTGAGAACAGTGTTTTATTTGTCACGATTATTCGTCCAGGCAAAGCCAATATAACTAAATCCCTTGATATGACTAATAGTGGCTACCATAGCAATAATCAGTACATGTACTTTAAAGCCGGTGTGTATAACCAAAACAACAGCGGCGATCCCCGGGACTATGTGCAAGCGACGTTTTATCACATTGATAACCAGCACGATGGTTAGCCATTTTAGTTGAACTTTCGCTGCTAAAAGTAAAAAAAGCGCAAA
>JAHJNE010000464.1 GCA_018820995.1 Gammaproteobacteria bacterium
AATTGCCTGCAGCAGTAGTGGAATTTTGTTGGCATCCGCCGCACCACTCAGTAACGCCCAGCTTTGTGGATTGAGGTACATTTTGCCTTCGACATCAGCACTGATCCCAAACTTCCTACCATCGTCGGTAATGCCGCGGCCATACCACTGGCCATCCCATAACAACTGATTCACCGCTTGATTAAAGGCTGCGGCTTCAACACGATAATGCCTGGCTAAATCTGGTAAGGCGCGTTGTTGGCAGATGTCGGCAAAACAATGGAGCGCATAGGCGCTAGCCAACGATAACCAACCTGACACGCCACGACCTTTGAAGCCGACCATATTCATTGGGTCGCACCAGTCGCCCTGTTCGATATAACTCAACCCACGGCTGTCTTTTTTCAGCACTAACCAGGCCATCGCCCGTTGCAAATGTTCAAATACAGTTTTTGGCGCAGCGTCATCAGCAAAAGGCAGCAATTCATCCAACAAGGCATAATCGTCAGTTTCCGCCAAATAAGCAGTTAAGCACACCGGTAACCAGACACATTGATCAGTGTGCGGCACTTGATTGATATATTTTAGTTTGGCGTCCGGGTGCAGCAAAATACCATCCGGCATTTCGCCGCTTTGATGCTGCTGAGCCAGTGCCGTTAGCAGGGCTTGCCGAAACGATGCCGGTTGCAGGTAACACATCCCCATATGATCCTGCAGGTAATTGCGGGTCTGTGGATCGGTGGTAAAACGGTTACTATCGCCATGGTAAAACTGTTGCCGTGGTAGCCAATGATTGACGAAGTTATCCAGTTCAGCATCTGGCGTATTGATTTCGAGGCAAGGCTCCAGGGCATGAAGCCGCGCCGCTGATTCGTCGATAGCTTGCACAAAACCGCTGTGCTGTTGCGCTGGCGACTCTGCCCCAAAATAGCGTTGTCGCACTGCGGCAATCTCAGCTTTATCAAAAGCGGGACCGAACACAAAACGATAAACCTGACTTTGCGCAGGCGCCAGCTTTAAGCGGTATTGCATCGCGCATACCGGCGTCTGATAGAGTGCTGGCTGATTGGCTAAAATTTCCGCCAATAGCGCGTCCGGTTGCTGCAATCCGCCTTCCCCTTCAAACAACGCCTGATTGGCACAAAACGCTAAGGGTGTTTGCTCGGCTAGCAAAAAGGTCTGATCTTTAAAAAACTGCTGCAGGTAAAAGTCCGGATACTTTTGATAAGGCGTGACACTTTGACAAACCACCGCATTGAGCTCAGCGTCAAAATCGCCGGATTGATTCATCCACGACATATATCCGACCGGGAAATAGGGGTAAATACTGAGCTCTCTGTTTTGATCACTTTCGTTTTGCACCGTCAGCTGCCATAGCTCATGCGGTGCATCCGGGCTTAAACTGACTTGCCAATTCAACTGCAAGCCTGCTTGTCTGACGTGCCATTGCACATCCGTTTTGCCCACCGAAAAACAAAAGCTTTCAACTTGTTGCCGCACCGGTTCGTGTGGCAGTGAAAAAATACCGCCATCCGCTTCGTCTTTGATATACACAAACCGCCCCGGATGATGTGCAAAATAAGGTTGCTCTGGCTGCATAAAGGTTTTTGCTTCCAGTGTCGGGGCATGCGCATATTTTGCTGGCTCTGGCTGCATAAACTGCGCGGTGGCATACCCGCGGCAATTGAGTTGCAGCAACAGTTGTGGGTTCCACAAAAAGCTCCCTGCCGCAGGCATCGCGGTCGGGCTAAATAATTGATAGCGCTGACCATCGGCAGTTGGCTGCATGATTTTTTGTGTTGAACCCATCTCAGACTGTTCCTATGGTCGTGGTTTTGTTGCCGGCAGCTTTTTTCAGCTGCAATTGTTGCTGGATGTGAGCAAGACGCGCTTCCGTCAATGGATAAAAGCGCATCAGCCAGGCAGCGATTAAAGCGATGGCCCCGGGAATAATCGTCATCAGCCATAAAATACCTTGTTGCGAACCAGTGCTTTGCTCGGTGTTTGCAACATAACCAATGATCGCCAGTAGCCAGCCAATCATCGCCGATGCTAAGGCACCACCCAGTTTTTGCGAAAAGGTGGCTGCGGCAAAGGTCATTGCTGTGGCACGACGACCGGTGCGGTATTCGTTGTCATCGGCGGTATCGGCATACATCGAAAATGCCAGTGGCGATTTTGGGCCGAGGAAAAAACCAATCAGTAAATTAATGCTAAAAATCAGTCCGATAGCGTCAGCCGGTACAAAATACAAACTGATCGACAACAAGCC
>JAHJNE010000465.1 GCA_018820995.1 Gammaproteobacteria bacterium
GCTGCAGTGTTGAAACAACCAAGACTATACCAAAGCGCTGAAAAGCTTTAACATTATTGCATGCTATTCAAACAAATGAGAATCTGCGAATGAAAAAACTATTAATCACTTCAGCAATGTTGCTTAGTTTCAGCCAACCATTATTCGCCGGTAGCGCGTTTACCGATGGCGAAGACGCAGTTGAATACCGTAAAGCCAGCTTTCAATTAATCCGTCATAACATGATGGATTTAGGCGATATGGTCCGTGGCAAAGTGCCCTATGACGCAGCGCGCGTTCAAAAACGAGCCACAGCCCTTGCTGCAGTTACCACCTTACCTTGGGAAGCGTTTACAGTACCAGGTGCTGATAAAGCATCTGGTGATGCCAAGGCAGAGATTTGGGCGAATCTGCAAGACTTTAACGGTCGTGCTGATCAGCTACAGAAAGATGCATTGCAATTACAAAGCGCCGCAACAGCGGCCGATCAAACAGCTGTGAAAGCAGCCTTTGCAGCCTTTGCCAAAAACTGCAAAGCTTGCCACGACAAATATAAAGCCGATTAAGCCTGAACCATAACGCAAAAAAACCGGTCTCACAGACCGGTTTTTGATTTTAAGCCCATTCTGAGCGCAACATCTCCCACACAACCGCTCCCTGCCAGCTATAAAACGCTACCATCAATATCAAAACCAACAACAGATAAAGACCAACAGCTTTGAATTGAAGAGGTGTTTTAACTTCGATGACTTTCTGTCCAGTGATCATTGCCGTAATGACTTTATCACCACGCCACTGATGCCAAACTGCCGCCAGGATATGCACCGCGACGAGCCCTAGAATCAAATTGATATTCCACTGATGAAAACTGCTGGCAAAACTAACCCAGGTTGCAGGCACTAGCGCCACGAGTGGGCCTTCAGTCAGAATATCATCGCTGGTCATTAAGCCAGTTAAAAACTGCAACAGTATTAAAATGATGAGCAACAGAACCATATAACCGGATAGCGGATTGTGCCCTGAAACGGTGTTTTGTGATGGTTGGCGCAACCATTGCCAGACTTTGCGCGGTGATTTCACAAAGTGACTAAAACGAGCATTTTCGCTGCCGATGAACCCCCAAATCAATCGGCTAATCACCAACGCTGCCAATGTATAAGCGAAAGCCATATGTAAGCCGTACCATTCTTGATCAGCGCTGTACCATAACCCCGCCAGTAATATCACCTGACTCCAGTGGAAAAGGCGCACGGCACCATCCCAAATTTTGCTTTTTTGCATGTTACCCCTGTTCAAAATTTCTATGCTAACCTGCAGATTGTACCGGAAAAAAGGCTAAAAACCCGATGAAATGGCTCAAAACGACATTCTACGTGGTCGTCACTTTAGTGGCGATCGTCGCTATCACCTTATACAGCGCATTGCACAGTAGTTTGCCACTGTACGAAGGCAACACGACAGCCGAAGTGACGGATAAAGTTCAGCTCAGCCGTGATGCGCAAGGCTATTTAACAGTGAGGGCGAAAAACCGGCTTGATGCCGCCTATGGACTTGGTTATGCCCATGCACAGGACCGATTTTTCCAGATGGATTTACTTCGCCGAAATGCTGCCGGAGAGCTTTCAGAACTATTTGGGGAGCGAGCCCTGCAGCTAGACATCAGTCGCAGAATGCATCGCTTTCGTGATCGTTCAGAAGCGATTCTGGCTACGTTGCCGCCAGCGCAACGTTTATTGCTCAAGCACTACACACAGGGGGTGAATGAAGGTTTGTCACAATTACCGATGCGCCCATTTGAATATTGGCTGGTGCGACAGGCCCCAGCGACTTGGCGGGAAACGGATTCATTATTAGTGATTTACAGTATGTATCTCGATTTACAAAGCTCGACAGGTTATGACGAACTGGCGCAAGGGGTACTTAAAAAAGCGATCCCGGCCGACTGGTATAAATTTTTAAATCAGCACAGCAGTGACTGGCAGGCTGCAATTGATGGCAGCACGGTAACCGCAGTGCCTATGCCTGAATCGCCCTACCCGCAAGTACTCTCAGACCAAAAAGTCGCATGTCTGGATTGCCAACTCCGTGACAGTCGCGATATTGGTAGCAACAACTTTGCAGTCTCCGGCAAACTGACCAGCCACGGTGGCGCGATGTTAGCTGACGATATGCACCTTGGGATCCGTGTACCGGGCACCTGGTTTAAAGCCCAGCTGATCTGGGGCGAAGGCACTGAGCAACACAGTGTGGCTGGGGTCAGTTTACCCGGCGCACCAAGTATTGTTGCGGGCAGCAATGGCAATATCGCCTGGGGTTTCACCAATAGTACTGCCGACTGGCATGATGTGATTCAACTACAAGCTGATGAAAATCCACAGCGTTATCTGACACCTGGTGGTCCCAGAGAATATAGCTACAACAATGAAGTGATTAAAGTCAAAGGCTTACCTGATGTCGTGATACTGATCAAAGAAACAGAATGGGGCCCAGTTCTGCCGGCACCTTTTGACCAGTATGCTTTGCGCTGGGTCGCTTATGATCCACAAGCTTTAAACCTTGAACTGCAAAAACTGGAAGAAACCAAGACCGTGGACGAGGCGCTGAAACTGGCCAGTAAAGTTGGGTTGCCGGCACAGAATTTACTGGTTGTCGACCGGGAAGGTAACCAGGGTTGGACCATCATTGGCCCTATTCCGAAGCGCACGTTGCAGGACATGGATACCCCACAAGACTGGAGCACCGGCAACAACTATTGGGATGGTTATATCGGCGGCAAAAATTATCCAAGCGTGAAAAACCCGGATTCACAACGCTTATGGACGGCAAATTCCAGGGTGGTCGGCGGAAAAGCGTTAAAAAGATTAGGCGATGGTGGTTATGATCTCGGTGCCCGCGGCATGCAAATTCGCGAAGGTTTACTGGCCAAAGAGCAACATACCGAACAAAGCTTGCATCAGATCCAGCTTGATCATCGGGCGTTGTTTTTAAAACACTGGCAGCAATTGTTGCTTGAAGTGCTGACAGATGATTTTGTCGCCCGCCATCAACTGGGCCAATACCGTAGTTATGTCGAACTGGATAGTGATTCTGCCAGTCAGGCATCGATTGGGTATAGCCTGGTACGCGCTTTTCGTGATCAAAGTCTGCAGTTGGTATTTGCGCCGCTGGCCAGTTTAATGGAACAGCAGAAGCTTAAATTATCTGACTTAAAACTAGTGCCAGAAACACCGGGCTGGGCGCTGATCCAAGCCAAGCGTCCAGACACAGTTCCAGCGCCTTTTATTTCCTGGCAGCAATTGCTAGAACAAGCCGTTTTACAAAGTCGCGACACCTTGCTCGCTAAATCTGATGGCGATTTGGCCAATGCACGTTGGGGCTTACTCAATACCGCAAAAATTGAGCATCCGCTGAGTAGCGCTATTCCCTGGTTTGGCCAATTTTTAAATATGCCCGCCACTGAAATGGCAGGTGATCGGCATATGCCACGCGTACAACTGCCGGTGCATGGCCAGTCTGAGCGCATGGTGGTCGCGCCAGGACATGAAGCAACGGGGATTCTGACTATCCCCGCCGGCCAGTCGGGGCACCCGTTATCGCCGTTTTATCGCGCAGATCACGCCTTTTGGCTTGAAGAGGCTGAACTCGGCTTTTTACCGGGCGAGCAAAAATATCTGCTCGAATTACAACCCCGTGGTTGACTTTAGCCATCCAGACTGATTATTGTAGGAACATGAACAGAATTAAGCTTGCAGCCCGCTTCTTTTTTAGCTTTACCACCCAACTCGGGAGGTAGCTGGCTGCGCGCATTAAACACCAGTCAAAAACCTCCCAAACGGGAGGTTTTTTCATTTAAGGAATTGAGAGAATGTCGACAAAGATGCCAATTGAACTGGACCAGATCCGTCTGGATATCAGTGATACCGATCAACAGCTGCTGGGTTTGTTGTCAAAACGCCGCGCGCTGGCGCTGGCGGTAGCCGAAGCAAAACTGGCACAGAATAAACCGATCCGGGACCAAAAACGTGAACAAGAGTTACTGGTATCACTGATCGAAAAAGGTAAAACCTTGGGCTTGGATGCGGGTTACGTCACCAAACTCTATCATGTGATTATTGAAGATTCGGTATTGCAGCAACAGGCTAAGGTACAAGGACAACTGAATGGCGAAAATGGGCCAGTTTGCCGCGTAGCCTTCCTTGGCCGCCAGGGTTCTTATAGTTACTGGGCTACCCAAAAATACTTCACCCGCCGCGCGGAAAAACTGATTGAAATTGGCTGTGATAGTTTTAACGAAATCGTTCAGGCGGTAGAAACCGGTCATGCCGACTATGCTGTACTGCCGATTGAAAACACCTCTAGCGGTAGTATCAACGAAGTATTTGATTTACTGCAGCACACCCGGTTATCGATTGTTGGCGAACTTACTCACCCGATTAAACATTGTCTGATGGGTTTACCTGGTACTGATTTGGCCAATATCCGGCAAATTTGCGCCCACCCACAAGTGATTGCGCAGTGCAGCAACTACCTGCAAAGTCTGTCACAAGTAAAAATTGACTACTGCGAAGCCTCCAGCGATGCCTTCGAACGGGTGCGTCAGGCGAAAGATTTATCCGTAGTGGCCATTGGCGGGGAAGAAGGTGGCCAGCTGTATGGCCTCGAAGTGTTGGCCCGTGATTTAGCAAACCAGAAAGATAACGTTAGTCGTTTTATTGTGGTCGCTCGCAAAGCCATCGCCGTTGCCAAAGCCATTCCGGCGAAAACAACTTTTATTATGTATACCGGCCAGCAACCCGGTGCTTTGGTTGACGCATTGTTGGTATTAAAACAACACGGCATCAGCATGGGCAAACTGGAGTCACGCCCTATTCCCGGTAATCCGTGGGAAGAAATGTTCTATGTCGATGTGCTGGCGAATCTGGAAGACTATGCGATGAAACGGGCGTTAGACGAACTCAATCGCATCACCCGCTTTGTCAAAGTGCTGGGTTGTTACCCGAGCGAAGATGTCAGCCCAACTCAGGTGCAAAGCTAACCCCATCACGAAGCTTGAGCGAGTACAACGCCCTGAGTGCTGACACGCAACGCCAGCACTCAGGGCAACATCAGCTTAAGCAGCAATTACAAATTGATTTGCTGCCCCATCTCAGCGATTTCTACGCTTATACCCTGTTGCTGCAGTTTTTCCTGCAGCGCCAGTTGCGCGTTGGGCTCGCCATGCACCAGATAAAACTGGGGTTGCCCCCCGATAGCACTTGCCCATGCCACCAGTTGTGACTGACCAGCATGCGCAGAAAATCCGCCGATAGTATGGATCGCCGCTTTGGCCACTATCGGCTGTCCCATGATTTTCACCCTTGTTTCACCATCGACTAACCGCCGGCCTAAAGTTCCTTTGGCCTGAAAACCAACAAAAATTATGTGATTGGCATTTTTCCAAAGGTTATGTTTCAGATGGTGCGTAATACGACCACCATTACACATGCCGGAGCCGGCAATAATAATTGCACCTTGGGTGATGCGGTTCAGTGCCATCGATTGCTCGACCTTTTCCGTCAAATGTAAAATCGGCAGAAAACTTTGCAAATCATGCGCGCCATATTTGGCAAATATTTTAGTGTCTTTGTGATCAAGCTCATTAATCAGCTTGTTATAAATTCGGGTGATTTCAATCGCCATTGGGCTATCCAGCACCACCATTTTTTGTTTCAGGCGGCCTTGATGGTACAAAAGTCCAAGGTAATACAAAATTTCCTGCGAACGACCCAGTGCAAATGCCGGAATAAACACATTACCACCAGCTTGATCTGCAGCATCCAGAGCGGCGGCAAACTCTTCCAGTGTATTTGTCAGCGGCTGATGATCACGATCACCATAGGTACTTTCCATCAGCACCAGATCAGCATTTCGCACAGTGCTCGGATCATGCATCAGCACAGTCGCAGGATTGCCTAAGTCACCAGAGAATACCAAATGGCGCATGCCCTGCTGCCCTTTGATCCAAAGTTCGACAATCGCCGAGCCCAGAATATGTCCGGCGTCAAGAAATTGCAGCTCTAACCCTGGCAGCACATCAACATGCTGTAGATAGGGTTGTGGCTGCAAACTTCGGATCACCGATTCCACATCTTTGAGGCTCATCACCGGATCTTGTTCGGATTTTCCCTGACGTGCCCGTTGTCGGTTTTGCCACTCCAAATCTTTTAAATAAAGATAACAAGCGTCTTTCAACAGCACTGGCAACAAGCCGGCAGTACCATCAGTACAGAAAATTTTTCCGCGAAAACCATGGGCTACCAGCAGCGTTAGTAAGCCGCTATGGTCGATATGGGCGTGTGACAACACCACCGCATCTATATCTTTGGGTCTGAATGCAAAGCGGAATTTACCCAGATCAGTGACCTGATCGCCCCCTTGCACCATGCCACAGTCCAGCAGCACTTTTTGGTTATTCCAGTTTAGTAGATAACAAGATCCGGTCACCTGACCGGCCGCGCCATAAAAAGTGAGCGTTGCATTCAACGGCATGTGTCACCTCATCTAGGTTCAGGATTGATCACCAATGGATAATCCAAGTCCCAACTAGCTTAGCAGCTTCAGATACTGCTACATTTACGCTAAATCAAACAATAACTTAGTTTTATGCCAGAGTAGCTGCTACTAAATAGCTCAATCTTACCGGCCAACTAAGAGGACATACCGTGACTGATTCAAATTTATTATACGAACGCCACCTCGCATCGGCTCGCGAAGCAACGGCCCAAGCCACCGAACTTCAGGCGCATCCATCTTATAAACTGGCATTCACTGACGACGACTTTATGATGCAGGACGAACTGCGCCATGTCCGGTTGCAACTGGAATATCTCAAAGCCCAGACCATTCTGGAACAACATAAAATTGAAGCAACCATTGTGGTGTTTGGCAGCGCCAGATTTGTTTCTCCCGAATACGCAGCGATGTTACTCACTCAGGCACAACAACAATTAGCACGAGATCCCGAGGATATAACCGCGCAACAAGCTTTGACGGTTGCAAAGCGGCAGGTGAAAAACAGTAGGTATTACCAGCAAGCGCAAAATTTTGCCCATTTGGTGACCGAACATAGCCTGGAATGCCCATCGTCAGCTGTGACTATCATCAGTGGCGGAGGGCCCGGCGTGATGGAAGCGGCCAATCGTGGCGCTTTTGACGCAGGTGGCAAAAGTATTGGTTTGAATATTGTGCTACCGCACGAACAGCAACCTAATCCCTATATCACCCCGGAATTTTGCTTTCGTTTTCATTATTTTGCCATCCGCAAAATGCATTTCTTACAGCGAGCCCGCGCGCTGGTTGCTTTTCCCGGTGGTTTTGGCACTTTGGATGAACTCTTTGAAACGCTGACGCTGCTGCAGACCGGTAAAGCCCGCAAAGTGCCGGTTATTTTATTTGATGAACAATTCTGGCGACGGTTGATTAATTTTGAGATGTTGGCAGAAGAAGGTTTAATCCATCCGGATGATTTAAAACTCATCCAGTTTGTCGATAGTGCAGAAGAAGCCTGGCAAGCCATTGGCCGCTCCTATCAAATTCTGGAACCATAAAAACTTCGTAAATCAGTCAAATAGCTGTCACCTGAGGTTACTACACTGCCAGCGCAGTGAATACTTCAGGTAAGTTACATGGACAAAAATGCTTTGAAAACAGTGTTATGTGAACGTTTAACGCTCGCCAGAATTCCATTTTTGCGTCAGGGAAATCAGTTAACGACCGCAGGTGCCGTATTGCAGTTCCAGCCGCAGATGCTGATTATGCGCAAGCCTGGTAAAGCAGAAAGACATTTGCCCTATGATAAAATTCGTATCAGTCAGTTGTTGTTAAATCTGCAACAAACCCAATAAAAAAGGCAGCCTTGCGGCTGCCAAAGTCGTTTGGACTATAACGTCCTACCCTCGACCACGTAAAAATCAGCAATTATTCTTAAGGTTTACCTCAAGCAATGAGACCCTCATCCGCATTGCCTCTCCTTAAATCAGCTTCCCTCAAAACTGATTCATGGTGTTATCTTTACCGCCAGCTTTTAACGCTGCTTCGCCGGCAAAGTACTCTTTATGGTCGTCACCAATGTCAGAACCTGACATATTCTGGTGTTTAACACAGGCGATGCCCTGACGAATTTCCTGCCGTTGCACCCCTTTTACATAACCTAACATGCCGGCCGCGCCAAAGTACTCTTTCGCCAGATTATCCGTCGACAATGCTGCCGTATGATAAGTTGGCAAGGTGATCAGGTGATGGAAAATACCTGCACGTTTGGCACCATCAGCCTGGAATGTGCGAATACGTTCATCCGCTTCCAACGCTAAATCGGTGGTGTCGTAATCAACACTCATCAGTTTGGCGCGATCGTAAGCAGTAACATCTTTGCCATCTGCTTGCCATGCATCAAACACTTGCTGGCGGAAATTCAGCGTCCAGTTAAAAGATGGGCTGTTGTTGTAGACCAGCTTGGCGTTTGGCACCACAGCACGGATACGGTCAACCATTTCAGCAATCTGCCCGACATGCGGCTTTTCAGTTTCAATCCACAGTAAGTCGGCACCGTGTTGCAATGAGGTAATACAATCGAGCACGACACGGTCAACACCTGAGCCTTTTTTGAATTGGAACAAGCCACTTTGCAAACGTTTTGGTTTTAATAGTTTGCCGTTGGCTTTCACCACCACATCACCGTTTTGTATATCAGCCGCAGATTCGATGTAATCGCCATCCAAAAATGCATTGTACAAATCACCCAAATCGCCAGGCTCATTGGTGACAGCAATTTGTTTGGTCAGGCCAGCACCCAATGAATCGGTGCGGGCAACGATAATGCCGTTCTCAATGCCTAACTCTAAAAAGGCGTAACGCACGGCGTTAATTTTCGCTAAAAAGTCGGCATGCGGCACTGTCACTTTACCGTCCTGGTGACCACATTGTTTTTCATCTGACACCTGGTTTTCAATCTGAATGGCACAGGCGCCCGCTTCAATCATTTTCTTTGCCAGCAAGTAAGTGGCTTCTGCATTGCCAAAACCGGCATCGATGTCGGCAATAATCGGCACCACATGTGTTTCGAAGTTGTCGATTTTAGTTTGTATTGCCGCTGCTTTGGCCTGGTCATCCGCTGCACGAGCGTCATCTAATTCACGGAACAAACCACCTAACTCACGGGCATCGGCTTGGCGTAAAAAGGTATACAACTCTTCGATTAATGCCGGAACTGCAGTTTTTTCATGCATGGACTGATCAGGCTGAGGCCCAAATTCTGAACGCAGCGCTGCAATCATCCAACCAGATAAATACAAGTAGCGGCGCTTGGTGCTGCCAAAATGCTTTTTAATGGCAATTAACTTTTGCTGACCGATAAAACCGTGCCAACAACCCAGCGACTGCGTGTATTGAGCGCTGTCGGCATCATAAGCAGCCATATCTTCACGCATGATATCTGCAGTGTACTGCGCAATATCTAAGCCGGTTTTAAAACGATTTTGCAGTTGCATCCGTGCTGCGTATTCAGCGCTGATCGCATTCCAGGCACTGCCTTGAGCTTTCAGGGTTTGCTCAAGTGAACTGATATTCTGTTGATAAGCTGACATAGCGGCATCCTCTGGGTTTTGCATCACACTTAAAGTTGGTTACTTCAGCAGACGTATGTTGTTGGTCGTGCTGTTGACAAACACTATAGGTATCAAAACATCAATTCATGTAGCTGATTTTTTTGATTCTCACCATTCATTGTGTGAATATATGAGTCTGTGTATTGGAGGTCGGAATGAATATCAGTAAAATCGATTTGAACCTGTTGGTGTACCTTGATGTTTTACTTCGGGAAAAGAACGTGACCCGCGCCGCGAACCAGCTCAGCATCACCCAACCCGCCATGAGCAACGGCCTGAAACGCTTACGGGATTTGCTAAACGACCCCATTCTGGTCCGCACCAGCGATGGCATGGTACCGACAGAACGAGCCAAAGAACTGGCACCGGTAGTGCGTGGCATTTTGCTAACTCTGGAAGAAACCTTACAACCGAACCGAGATTTTGAGCCTCAACATAGCCATCGGGTATTTCGGATCATGGCCAGCGACTATGCAGCATCCACACTAATCCCCGCCCTGCTAAAGCGCCTACGCACACAAGCGCCTGGTACCTCACTGGATATCATGACACCGAGCGACGTGACCTTTCATGACGTAGAAAATGGCCGGGTCGATATGGCCATCAACCGCTTTGACCAATTGCCTCAATCATTCCACCAAAAGACCATTTGGCGCGATAGCTTCGCTTGCCTGGTGCATAAACAGAATCCAATCTTGGCTAATTTCAACCTTGATAGTTATTTAAAAGCCCAACATATTTGGGTCAGTAAAACTGGTTTTGGTGTGGGTGTCGGGATGGATCCGGCGGATGTACAAAAGCTCGGTTGGGTCGATGAAGCCTTGGCAAAATTCGGCAAGCAACGGAATATCAGTGTCTTCACCCGTAACTATCATGTCGCAATGCACTTGGCAGTAGAAACCGATTTAATCGCGACTTTGCCGCTACGTGCGGCACAGCTCTATCGCAATGACAGCACCATGCAGGTGTTAGATCCACCGTTTCCAATACCATCGATTGAATTGAAAATGATCTGGAGCCCGTTATTACATCAGGATGCGAGCCACATTTGGCTGCGGCGTTTGATTGTTGAAATTGCGGATGAGTTAACTCATTGAAGTCAGTACGAAGCTCCGATGATCCAATGTCTGCAGCACGGTTTGCACCCCATAGAATGGATGAAGTGTGGATATCCATAAAAAAGCGGGACCGAAGTCCCGCTTTTCAATTTACCCTAATAACTCATAAGCTGGCAGGGTTAGGAAGTCCACCAACTCATCAGCCGAAGTGATACTTAAAAGCAAAGCTGCAGCTTTGTCAAAACTTTGTTCAGCCCAAAGCTCTTCGCCCACTTCCGTTTTAACAACGGCCGATTCCTCGGTCAACATCTGGCTAAATAAAGCTCGATCAATCAGTTTGCCGTTTGACAAAGATTTTCCGTGTTTGATCCACTGCCAAATTGAAGTTCTGGAAATCTCTGCAGTGGCGGCATCTTCCATCAAACCATAAATAGGCACGCACCCTTTACCACTGATCCAAGCGGCAATATATTGCAACGCCACCCGGATATTGGTGCGCATGCCCGCTTCAGTGCGCTCGCCTTCTGACGGCTGTAACAAATCCGCAGCAGTGATCTCAGCATCTTCTGCCCGGGTGACTTGCAACTGGTTTTTCGCTTGACCGAGTTTCTCATTAAACACCGCATTCGCTGTCGCTGCCAGACCAGGGTGTGCCACCCAAGTTCCGTCATGACCATTGTTCGCTTCTAAGCTTTTATCTGCCGTCACTTTGGCCAAAATCGCTTCATTTTGAACGGGGTCTTTTGCCGGAATAAAAGCCGCCATCCCGCCCATCGCCAGCGCGCCACGGCGGTGGCAGGTTTTAATTAAAAGCCGCGAATAAGCACTTAAAAACGGCTGATTCATCGTCACGACTTGCCGATCAGGCAGCACCCGATCCGGATGATTTTTTAAAGTTTTGATATAACTGAAAATATAATCCCAACGACCACAATTCAGCGCAACAATATGGTCTTTTAAGCTATATAAAATCTCATCCATTTCAAATACTGCTGGCAGGGTTTCGATCAATACAGTCGCGCGAATCGTGCCAACTGGTTGCTTAAAATAAGATTGCGTAAAGCGGAACACGTCGTCCCACCATTTGGCTTCATGATGGCTTTGTAACTTAGGCAAGTAATAATAAACGCCTGAACCTGTCGCCAAACGACGTTGATAGTTATGGAAAAAGTACAACGCAAAGTCAGTCAGAGAACCGGGAATTTGCTCACCATCCACAATAAGATGACGTTCCCAAAGGTGTAAGCCACGTACTCTGGCAATTAACAATGCAGGATTGTCACGCAACGCGTACTGCTTGCCAGATGCCGGATCCTCATAGCTAATGGCGCCCAAGTTTGCATCTTTTAGGTTAATTTGCCCTTCAATAACGCCGCTCCAGCTTGGCGCTTGGGAGTCTTCAAAATCTGCCATAAACACTTTAACGTCGGCATTTAACGCATTGATAATCATCTTGCGGTCAACTGGGCCGGTAATTTCTACCCGACGGTCTTGTAAGTCGGCAGGGATGGCAGCGACTTGCCAGTCAGCGGCACGAATGGCGGCAGTTTCTGGCAGGAAATCAGGTAAAGTACCAGCGTCATAACGAGCCTGAACTTGCTGCCGGGTTGCTAGCAAACTTTTCAGCTGCGGCCGAAAGGTTCTGACAAGCTCAACCAGAAAAGCACAGGCTTCATCCGTCAGAATGTCTTCGTATGCCGGTTGCATCGCACCATGGATAGTTAATTGTGAACGTTCTGTCGTCATGATCTGGTCCTTATTTGGCGTTGCCTAAAAAGCAGGCATTAACAATACTCAATAGCTACTGAAGATGTTCGGGATGAGTTAATCCCACTGCCGGTTACTATAAGCGCAAACTGGCGACTTACCGTTATCAACGCCATTAATACCAACAATGGTTGACATCATTTTAAAAAATGAAGCATTCAGCTAATCAAGTAAAGTTGTGGCACAACTTCTGCAAAGTCATTGCTGGAAACTGATGTCAAACGGCAATAGTTGCCTTGAGAGTCAAAATTTTGTCAGAGGTCGATATGGAATTTATTATCTTATTACTGGTATTGCTCGCCGTTGCTGCAGCCATGATATTTACTCGCTTTATCCATCACGGAAATCCATTCCCTTTTACGAAACGTGGTCAATTGTTCACGCAAATTGAACGGTCATTTTTGTCTTTATTAGAGAAAGCAGTGGGCGATAAATATAAAATTATCAACCGGGTGAAACTTGCCGACATTCTCGAATTAAAAGACAATGCTGACGCCAAAACCCGCCGCACAGCTTTACTAAAATTAAATGCTAAGTATTTGGACTATGTCTTGTGTGACAGCAATGATATGAGCATCGTCGCGGTTGTTGATTTGGTCAATAACAGCAATAAAGCTGGCCACAAAGCGATTCCGGATTGGTTTGTCAGCGGTGCGCTGGAAGCATCAGGCATTCCATATATCCGAATGAAAATTAAAGCTGGCTACAGCGTGGCCGATATACAACAAGGTCTGGCTGCTAAGCTCGGTAAATTACCAGCAATACCAGAACCAATGATCAAAGGCACGATGAAAAAAGGTCCAACACGGCCAGTACGCCCTTTGACCCCAGTACTATCGCCGTCGCAATTAAAAACCAGTTCCACTGCCATGGTGCAGATTTCTTAAAACTGGCAATACAGAATCTTAACGCTTTGGAAGATTGAGTCACTCCGAGCGAAAAGCCCCGGCCCCGCTTGCTGCAACAAGCGGGGCTTTTTTATGCCAATAAAAAACAGCTTCACCAATTAAACAGCTGAGTTTCCTGCCTTCGAACCCAACTCAACCATTTAACTTGAACCAGCCAGGACTGCTCTAAAATTTATACTAAAGTTTAAATATCTGCGGCCGATAACTCGTGTGATGTATTAGCATGGGAGGTTCTATGACTGAAGGCATCGGTGCCGCGGCAAGCAGCCAAGGCTACGAAATGTTGAGTGTGGCACTTGCCAAAACTCAACAAAAACAAGAAGGTAAAATGACAATGCAGTTACTGCAGAGCGCTATAACCAGCTCACCTGCTGCAGCGTCACCTGTCGGAAATCTTGGACAGAATATTGACCTTCGGGTATGAAAGTATGGGCTTTACCCTAACAGGTAAGGCCCTTTTCATTCATACCGAATAGCAATTCTATCTTGTTAGGTCTTCTTCCATATAACATCCTCGATGGACACTTTGCTCCTTTGTCAATATTCATAAACCATTCAGTGCTAGGCTATATAATCGAAACAGTTTTTCTATTTTAATTGGACTTCATGATGACCTCTGATAAAACCGCTTGGATATTAGGTGCCTGTTTTAGTTTTGGCTTAATTGTCGCTAGTTTCACAATGGGGCAACAGTTGATGTCTATTAAATCATTGGAGCGGACAGTACAGGTAAAAGGCCTCTCAGAAAGAGATGTCGCGGCAGACACGGTAATCTGGCCAATTAAATTTAACGACGTAGGGAATGACCTATCCACTCTGGTTACCAGCGTCGAACGTAAAAATGAACAGGTCATAGCATTTTTAAAGCTAAATGGCTTTAGCGCAGAAGAAATATCGGTGTCTGTTCCGGCAATTGTCGATCGCCAAGCCGGCTACAATGACGGAAATCCAAATCAACCGCGCTTCACTGCTAGCTCAATAGTCACGGTATATAGCACCCATGTTGATATGGCACATGGTGCGATGCAAAAAGTAATTGAATTGAGCAAAAACGGCATTGCGATTGCTGGACAAGATTATGATAGTCGCGCTGAATTTTTATTCACCGGATTAAACAGTCTCAAACCAACAATGATCGAGGAAGCAACACGCAACGCCAGAGAAGTAGCTGAAAAATTTGCGGCTGATTCGCATAGTCGTGTCGGTAAAATTAAACAGGCGAATCAAGGCCAGTTTTCGATTAGTGATCGAGATAGCAGCACTCCACATATCAAAAAAGTACGGGTAGTTGCTACTGTTGATTATTATCTGGCGGATTAAACTGAGTCCACAGCACTTCCTGTCAGGGCCGCTGAATGCGGCCTAAAATTTTGCATAGCAGAATTCTTGTTCTCAAAATGGAAATTACCTAATTTATAAACTAGAGTCAAAGTCCCTGCTGCTGGACATTGGATGGCCTTAGCGTGTCTCCTTCTGACTACAATCTGAAATGCAAAGCACTAGCATTTGACTCTTTAGCCCAACACTCTCTGCCTGCGGTAGCATTGCTCGATCACAACCTCAACTATATTTTTGTTAATCAAGCATTTGCTGATTTTAATGGTTTTAACGCTAATCTTCATTTTGGAAAAAATGTATCGCAGTTTGCTGGTTCACCATTAATTTCTCTCATACCGTTTTGTAAAGAAAAAACAGAACTATCTAATACAGACCAAGAAAACAATCAATTTCGTGTCTTTTCCTCAGAGAAGCGACCATGGCTTTGCAGATTGCTGGCGCTTTCGATCACTGATGATAAAACTGCAGTTGCCGCTATCGCAGTTCCGGAACAATCCGATGAAGCACTGCAGAAAATAGATCAGCAGAATTTCCAAACATTGAGACAGGTACTTGATAACCTATTTGCATTTGTCGGTATTCTAACCCCGGAAGGTGTGCTGATTGACGCCAACCGTTCTCCATTAGAAGCTGCCGGAATAGAACTTTCTGATGTTATTCTGCAAAAGTTCTGGGATTGCTACTGGTGGACGCATTCTGCTGCAGAGCGCGATCGGATTAAAACCGCCATTGTAAAAGGCATTGACGGGCATACAAGCCGTTTCGATATTACCGCTCAAATGAAAAATAAAATTATGATTTTAGACTTTATGCTGGCTCCGATGTTTGATGCAGCTGGGAAGCTTTGTTATCTGATCGCATCAGCGATAGACATATCAGATCGGACTCAAAGCGAAGCTCAATTGCGAGAGAGCGAACTTCGATTCCGGCGGGTTTTTGACAGTGCCGCGGATGGATTGATATCCGTCGATCAATTTGGCTGCATTACCATGATTAATCCTCGTTCATTAGAAATGTTTGGCTACGCTGCAGAAGAGCTCATAGGGCAACCGATAGAAATTCTGGTGCCATCAGAACTGACCTCAGGCCACCGACGACATCGCGAAAAATATCTGGAACATCCGAGCACCAGACGAATGTCTGAACGTACCGAACTCTATGCAAAAAGGAAAGATGGCTCGCTGTTTCCGGTTGATATTGGCTTGACCCATCTCAACATCAGTGGTGACGCACGGGTTCTAGCAACGGTCACAGATATTACGGCCCAAAAACTAGCACAGCAGAAATTACAACTCATCGTAGACGAAAAAAGTCACCTACTTTCTGAAAGGACAGCTCTTCTCAACGAAGTACATCATCGAGTCAAAAACAATCTGCAAATCATCTCCAGCTTACTAAATCTGCAAGCCCGAAGCGCCTCACCTGAAGTGAAAGAAGCACTTACTGAAAGCCAATTAAGGGTCAGAACGATGGCGCTGACTCATCAGCTCCTCTATGAAAAACGCGACTTTTCATCAATTACATTAGGAGCCTATTTACAGCAACTTTGCCAGTTAGTCCGACAAAGCCTTAGTCAACAGTGTCTTATTGAGTTTGATTTTTCTGCTGTCGACAAAAATCTGATTTTACAATTAGAACAAGCAATCCCCTGTGGCCTGTTTGTAAATGAGGTCCTAACCAATGCGATTAAACACGCATTTCCTGGGCGGACAACCGGCTTAATCCGGCTCGAACTGTCACAAACTTTGAACAATAAAATAAGCTTAAATATTATCGACAATGGCATTGGTCTACCAACCAATGTAGAACTTAACCAGCAAACTTCATTGGGCTTTCAGTTGATTCCGACTTTTGTTGCGCAACTCCGTGGCGAATTAACATTACAACGCAACCCTGGTACTGGCTTCTTTGTGCAATTCCCTGCAATGATGGAGGCATCCTGATGACTAGTAACATTTTAATCGTCGAAGACGAACATATCGTTGCTTTAGATTTAAAAATGTCACTTGAAGACCTCGGTCATCATGTAGTCGCTACTGTCGCGTTCGGCGAAGAAGTGCTGGAGAACGCTTTTCGCCATCAACCAGATCTTGTGTTGATGGATATAAAACTAGCAGGTGCGATGCGTGGCACAGAAGCGGCAAAATTAATCCATCAGAATCTACATCTACCAGTTATATTTCTATCAGCTTTTTGTGATAGCACAATTCTTGAGCAGGCACGCGATAGCCTACCGTATGGTTATTTAATTAAGCCATACGACAGCAAAGAACTAGATGCTTCCATTCAAATGGCTTTGTGTCGTCATCAAGCCGATCAGAAAATAAAAAAATCAGAACAAAGGTTGCAAATGGCGATGGAGGCCGCGCAGCTTGGACTTTGGGAGTTGGATACGACACGTAATTCTCTGATTACCAGCGGTATAGTCAGCGAACTACTGAATGA
>JAHJNE010000466.1 GCA_018820995.1 Gammaproteobacteria bacterium
CAACCAGCGGTTTAAAACAACAAATGACCAATGACGACCCGTCTAGTCAGGCTTGGAATGAAGTCCTGCAATCGGCCAATGTTCGCGGCGAACTCAACGGTAAAAAAGTGCGGATCCCAGGATTTGTGGTACCTATTGAATATGATGACGCACAAAATATCAGTTCATTTTTCTTAGTCCCTTATTTTGGCGCCTGTATTCACGTGCCACCACCACCGCCAAATCAAATTATCTTTGTGACCAATGCCAAAGGCTTAAAAGCGGATATGATTTATAACCCATTCTGGATTGAAGGGACTCTGACGACCGATACCATGAGCCATGATCTCGCCAATTCAGCTTACAGCCTTAAAGTCGACACCATCAGCGAATACGTTTACGAATAATTGCTGAGCCTGCCCCCAAAGCGAGGTTAACACGACATCGAAAACTTACGATGTTGAACTAACCTCGCGGGGTGCTGCAGATTTATAAACATTGGGTGATCTGCATTTGACTAGCTGTTACTTCAGATGCAAACCTTGGGTTAGTCACGCAATTTTAGCGTTGATTGATTGGCATTGAGCTCTTGCACCCCAGCTTCCCCATCAATCAGAAATTGCACTTTAATCGTCGACAAGCCAGGTGCCAACTCAAAAAGATTGAACTGCAAATTTTGCAGTTTTAATGGAGCCTGACATAACAGCTGAATATTGGCGAATAAATCACCGTGATCATGTTCATCCGGTTCTGCCCGAACTTCCTGCCCTGCCATCGTGCAATTTGCATCGGTATCCGCAACAAACCAACGACCACTTTGCAACATCTCCAATTGTGTTTTTTGCTGTTGTTGCTCTTCAACTGTCATCGGTGCATGTTCAAAACCAATGATATTGCCGGCAGCTGTAACCAACGCCAGTTCGGCTTCATTGCCATCCAGCACAAAGGTTAACTGCGCTTCACCATGCACATGACTGCCATGCGAGGTCATTTCTTCGGCAATAACGGGGCTTAGCCAGCCCGAGAATAATACTGCAATTAATAAAGTTGTGGCTTTGGAAGGATTTCTATTTAAAGTTGGTGTAGGGATCGTCATGGCATCTCCGGCACTTTTTGGGTTTGCACAATCATACTCAAGTTTACCTCCGGTGCAATCATTCACTGACTAGCCGAAATGACAATACGTTTGAAATCAATGTATAAACCCGCAAAATAGCCTTTTAAGCCAGACAGTGGATCGTTAATCTGAATCCCTCATTGCTGGCACTTTGCAGTTCAAGCTTCCCTTGCAATTTTTCACTCACCAACTGCCGGATAATCGACATCCCCAACCCGGTGCCGCCATCATGCTCCCGAGTCGTAAAAAAGGGTTCAAACACCCGTGCTTTTGTGATGTCATCCATACCGACACCATTATCGCAGTAACAAAATTCAAACTCATGGTCGGTGTTGAACGCAGCAGCGATTTGAATTTTAGGCGTCAAAATACCTGTAAACGCATGTTGGCAGCTGTTTAACACTAAATTTGTCAGGATCTGCAACCAGACGTCGGCTGCCGTAATCAAATTGAGTTGCTCATCGATGGCGAGTTCAACCTGCACATTTTGTTTTTTGGTCACAGGAGTCAGACTGGCCAATAAATTTTGTACTAGCTGCAGAAATTGGACTGCACTGGATTGAACCCTCGTTTGACAGGCCGCTGTGGCTTTAAATTGCTCCATCAATCGCTGTGCTCTCTGCAAATTACTTACAAGAATGTGCTGACCTTCACTGATCCGTTGCAGATAGTTGTCCCACATTTTGGCAGTTAGGCTATGATCTGTCGTTTTCTGCTGCAACTCTGCAATTAAATCCTGCACATTGGTGCCGGCCAGCAATGCCACTCCAAGCGGCGAACTCACTTCATGGGCAACACCAGCAACGATCCCGCCTAACGTGGCTAGTTTGGCCTGATCTAAAATTTGTTGATGGGCTTTTTCCAAATCCTGGCCGGTTAATCGCAGCTGCTCACTACGTTGCTGTACACGTTGTTCCAGACTGGCATTTAATTCCTCGAGCAGCTGTTGTGATTGTAAAAACTGCTGTGCATTCAACGCCCTGCCGATCTGGTCGGCCAGGCTCCCTGCAAATCTGACCTCTGATGGCGACCACTGCCTCGCCAGACCACAATGTTCACAACAAATAATACCGATCATGTTTCCCAAATGACGAATCGGCAAATCTAACATGGCGCTGATTTGATAAAGCGGCAAATATTCTTCGCTAAACTCACGGGTCAAAGAGTTGGTCTTTGCATCATCTGCAACAATCGCCCGCTCACTGCGCAGTGCTGCAAAATAAAGTGGAAATTGCGCGGCAAATAACTGCAATGGTTCTGACTGCATAACTCCAGCATCAAGCAATGCATAGCAAGTCATGCTCTGGCCATCATTCGCATAAAACCAAAGACTCACCCGTTTAACAGCCAACCCTTGTTGCAAGGAACGCAGTATCAAGTGTACGGCATCATGGAACGCGCCTGTATCGATGGCGGCAGAACGTGATACGTCCAGTAAAATTGCTTCTAGCGGGTCCACCACTTCATACCTTCCCAATTATTGAGTGCTGTTTTTTTGTTCGACATGAGCAAGTTATCGCAATTCTCAAACTTTGTAAAATTACTGGCGACAACCTGCCCAAACACAAATTGTGGACATAAAAATCTAACGATCCTAACAAATTTTGCGACAGATGCTGATCGGCAATCGTGCCGAACTCGTAAGCAAACTAACTAAAAAGTGTGAATAGTGTGCAATAGCTTTATGTCAAAACTGATTTTGATCCTGGGTGATCAATTGAGTCCAGCCATCGCCAGTTTACGGCAATGGCAACCAGGCGATATCGTGCTATTGGCAGAAGTCCAGGCGGAAGCCAGTTATGTGGGCCATCATCAGCATAAAATAGTGCTTATTTTCAGTGCGATGCGCCACTTTGCGGCAACATTGCAACAACAAGGCACATCAGTCGAATATATCGACTACCAAATGCGGATTGCATCACTGTATGAAGCGGTAGCTAGTACTTTGCAGCGCAACCCTCAGTTGCAAACAGTTGTTGTTACTGCGCCTGGGGAATACCGGTTGTCCCAGGAAGTTGCCAGCTGGCAAGAACGGCTAACAAAGCAGGTAGAAGTATTACCTGACGATAGGTTTATCGCGAGCACCGAGCTGTTTAATCGCTGGGCACAAGGCCGCAATCAGTATCGGATGGAGTATTTCTATCGAGAAATGCGTCGTTATACCGGACTACTGATGAATGGCGATGAACCTGAAGGCGGAAAATGGAACTACGATTTAGAAAATCGTAAACCCTGCCCGGATGACTTATTGGTGCCAGCTCCTGCCGCTGTGACACCAGACGATATCACCCGCACAGTGATGGCATTGGTGGCAGACGAGTTTCCTAAAAATATGGGCAATGCTGCTCATTTCACTTTCGCTGTCACTGGCAGGGACGCCAGGGCGGCATTTTCGGATTTTGTAGAACATCAACTGCCGCTTTTTGGTCAGTACCAGGATGCGATGGTGCTGGATCAACCATTTTTATTCCACAGTATCAGCTCAATGTATCTGAATATCGGTCTGCTTGATGTGCGATGGATGTGCCAAAAAGTAGAACAAGCATACCGGGCTGGGAAAGTGCCGTTAAATGCCGCTGAGGGTTATATCCGTCAGCTGATCGGGTGGCGCGAATATGTCCGGGGTTTGTACTGGTTATTGATGCCCGATTATAAAAACCGTAATTTCCTGCAAGCAGAAACTTCGTTGCCAGGCTATTACTGGCATGGCAACACCAAAATGCGTTGCATGCAGCAGGCCATTAGCCAGACCATTAAATACGCTTACTCTCATCATATTCACCGGTTGATGATCACTGGGAATTTTGCTCTGCTCGCTGGGCTCTCCATTAAGGAAGTGACAGATTGGTACTTAGCCGTTTATGCCGATGCTTTCGAATGGGTCGAGTTACCCAACACGCTCGGCATGGCGTTATTTGCCGATGGCGGCGTATTGGCATCAAAACCTTATGCAGCCAGTGGCAACTATATCCAACGGATGAGCAATTACTGCGGCAGTTGCTATTATCAGGTCAAAGAAACCGTCGGCGAACAGGCGTGCCCTTTTAATGCCTTGTACTGGGACTTTCTGGTGCGCAACGAGGAAAAACTGAGTAGCAACGCCAGACTCCAGTTGGCATACCGTCAGTGGCGGCGCAAAGACGAAACTCTGCAACAGGCCATTCGTTTTAAAGCCGCTGAGTTGTTGATCCATCTTGAACAACTTTGACCGCCGAAAGCGCACCCAACGCTTACTTGCCAGCAACGATACGAAAAGACTTCAAACTCGAAGACAACAAGTGTGAAAAGCACTTAGCAGTCGAGTGATTCGGGTCCATTGCAGCTTACCCTTGCCGTCTCGCTTGTAAAAACACGGCGGGCGGTTGCTGCTCAACCCAGAGCACGGCGCTATAGATCAACTGCAGAGCACTTTGAAAAAAAACCGGATCTATCTGCTGCCAATCATCATTGGGCGTATGATATTGCGGGTGCACATCGACGCCAAAATACATATATGGAATACCAGCCCGGCGAAACACCGCATGGTCGCTGGCGTTCGACCAATCCACTTGGCCGGAACTTAGTGCTGCGCCCACACGTTGAGGGCCATCGTGACCTAATACCAATTTTACCTGGTTATGCTGTCGATCAGGCAAGGTGGTTAATGCTTTCAGACTTCGCTTACCGGCCAGATATAACCGTTGCCGCCTTTCGCCCCGGCTAATCATATCCAAGTTAATGTTCAGCACTTGCTGTGCAACCGGTACCAAAGGTTTAGCTAACCAAGCTTTGGCGCCATCCAATCCCTGCTCTTCGGCATCGGTCGCAATAAAAATATAAGAAAACGCCGGACAACTTTGATTGAGCCTTGCCGCGAGATAGAGCAGTCCGGCGACGCCCGACGCGTTGTCATCTGCACCATTAAAAACTTTCGAACCCGACTTTGCCAAGTGATCGTAGTGTGCAGTAATCACCACATAAGCATCCGGAAAACGACAAC
>JAHJNE010000467.1 GCA_018820995.1 Gammaproteobacteria bacterium
GGCTGAACTGGTTTAGAATTCAAAGCAAAGCATGCTAGCAATGTGGAACATTGTTTGCAGGAGCACCTCACTAGAAGTGTAAACGTGATGGCACCGCGGTATTCAGGTGACATATTGACGCCAAAGCGGTAAGGGAATTTTGAATGCATCAACTGCGATTATTAATCCTGTTGCTGATTGTCAATTTTATGACGGTTGCAGTGGCGGCGGATACGACCGCCAAGCTGCGTGGTCCGAAAGAGTTTGACGCTCCAACAATTACCCGTCTTGGGCCATTATCGGCCAGAGATACACTTTGGCGCTTGGCTGAGCAAGCCAGGCCAGATCCGCGTCTGAATATGTATCAAGTGATGCACGCGCTGTACTTGAAAAATCCTGACGCCTTCCTCGAGCAAAACTTCAACCATCTCAAGCCCGGATCTTATCTAGAGATCCCGACGATCCGCGAAATTTTGGCTATTAATGCCGCTGAAGCACAACGTAAATCTGAAAATGACGATCGGTTATGGGCCGAAAAAATTCGTGGCGTGGTTAATGCCAAACCCGAAGAAAAAGCCGCTCGTCAGCAAGATGTTGCTAAAGCAACCAAAGCTATCACTGAAGAATTAAACCGGGTCGAATCGCAACAAAACGAACAAATGACCGATATTCGTGATCGGCTCGGGGCTTCAATGGCAAATGTTGAAACCATTGTGGTCGAAAATACTCAGCTAAAAAAACAATTGGACACTGTGGTTGAAGAATTAACCTTGGTAAAAGGTAAACTAGACAAAGACAGCGAAATTCAAATGCAGCTGCAACAATTGTTGATGCAGCAAACAGAGCTGCTGGAACAGCAACGTGAACAAATACGCAAAGCGGAAGAAGGGTTTAATCTTGCCGAAACCTGGCAAAAAGTTGCCTCAAGTCCGGTAGGTTGGGCGATTGCAGCCTCGTTGCCTGCCATTATGTTGTTGTTAATTATCGTGTCCTTTATCCGCCGCCGCGGCCAAAAAGCAGCTGATGTAGTTTCAGCTGCGACAGCTGCGCCACTGGTGGACCCAAATTATCGTTCGCCATTACCGCCACTTGATGACAGCCTGGATTTTGATGAAAGCAGTTTGATCAATCTGGATGATTCGCTGCTTAATGACAGCCTGAATTCAGGGATTCGGTTGGATGATGACAATTTTGTGCCAACGGCGGCGAAAGCTGTGGTATCGAACGACTTTGCCGATGATTTGCTGGATGACAGTTTTGATTTACCAAGTTCAGGTAGCAAAACCACCTCTGAATTTGATTTGGATGATTTGCTGGATGATCCATTGGATGAACCGGTTACTGCTCCGCGCACCGAGTTTGATGCGAATAACATCTTGTCAGGCGATGATTTATCGTCGTTATTTGACAACTTAGATGATGAACCGGCATTTGAAGCAAAAGAAGATTTCGACCCGAAAAATATTTTGTCTGACAATGACTTAAGTTCTCTATTTGATAATCTTGAAGACGCTGAAGATCCAGATGATATTTTTGCTCAGGCGCTCGCAGCGCAAGATGCGGCAGCAGCAGATACCTCTGACGAGACCGATGAACTTCAAGTGGATCAGCCATTAGCGACTAATGCCCTGCAAAATGCTGCAGCAGAAGCAGATGAGTTTGACGAGTTATTGGAAGAGATTGAACTGGATATTCCGTCCGATGCAGATGATCTGGTCGAAGTGGATGATGAGTTTGATATCGATGCTTTAATGGCGTCGACTCAAGCGGCGCAAAATAACGCGCCAGCTGAGGACGCAATCACAGCGAAAGCTGCAGTAGCGCCAATGGACGAAGATGATAGCGATTTTGATATCGATTCCTTGCTGGCAGCCAATGCAGGATCAGTACAGGACAAAGCTGAAGCACTGGAGAAATCAACACCAGAGCTCACCGCGGCAGATTTTATGGCAGATACCATCGAAGCTGACGATGAAGCTACGAGTACTTTTGATAGCTCTGAACTGGATGCATTTGCCGAATCACTTGCTGAAGAAACACTGGTTGACTCTACAGTTACTGATGTCAACGAAGCAGACATGGATGCAGTCGCTGCGGAATTCGCACTCGAAGCTGAGCATATCACCGAAGCTATCGAGCCTGATGAAGCTGAGTTGGCAAGTGAGCTGGACGATATTTTGTCGGAAGTGGCGGAAATCAGAGCGCAAAGTCAATTGCAGGCAGCCAGCTTGGCAGAGCTTGCGTTACCTGAGTCGGCATTAGCTGAAGCAAATGAAGATTTTGTTGATGCGCAGATCTCTGTAGCAGATGTCAATTCGATGCTGCAAGACAATGACAATGACAATGTAGCTGCTCCTGAGGCCGAATCAAATACAGAACAGACGCCAGCACCTGATCTAGATAAACCGCTTGAAGTTGCCGAGCTCGTTGATGAAAATGAAATCCTTCTCGATGATTTAGAGTCAGAGCCTGCTTCTCCGCCAGTAATGGACGCTGTTGAGCCTGAAGATTTAAGTGAATTTGCCACCCTGGATGAGGAAGTAGACACTACCCCGATGCCTGATTTGGAAGAGCTGGACGACAATTCAGTTAGCCGGCTTTATGAATCACTATCATCTGTGGAACGGCCGAGTAAGGTTTTGGACGAATATCCAGAACTTGAATTGTCGGATGATCTATTGGCCGATGACGACGCTGACCTTATTTTTGAAGAAGATGATTTAACGAATGAGTCTTTATTGCTTGATAACAGCTCAGAGACCAATGATCTGCAGTTGACAGATCCAGCGTTATCATCAGAACTTACTGATTTAGAACAGACTAATTTTGATGATATGTTGTCAGAGCTTGATCAGTTCGAAGAAGCTACCGAGTTGCCCGAGCAAGATCTTCAGTCGGCAAAACGAGTATTGGCAGAATTAGATGCTTCGCAGCAAGGTCAGCAAAATACCGAGCAAGCCGCCACCGAACATGATATTCCGGATTATGTGCACATCGATAAATTGCTCGCGGCGTCAGAAGATGATGAGCTGGAACCTGCAATAAAAGGCTCACTTAATATCGATGTCGGACTTTCTGATTTTGAAGATCTAATTTCTGCTGATGAAATGGGCGATGTTGATCACGCTGATGCCGGTTATGCCGGACGATTGGACTTAGTCAGAGCTTATAACGAAATTGGTGATGCTGACAGTGCTGGGCAGCTGATAAAAGAAATTTTGGCTTCTGACGCGCCAGCCCATGTAAAGCAGGAAGCGTTAAATTTGCAGCAAAGTTAAGGTGCCGATAGCATTTGTGCAATGCGTTCGGTATGCAATGTCAGATTTTGCTAGAAATACATTATTTCTAAACGATTCACGCTTTTCACAATTTGAGCATTGTGGGTCGTTCAGCAAGCGCCCGTTGGGATTTTCCAGCTGCTTTGTTATACTCGCGCCGGTTTAACGAGGAGTGGGCATGCGCATCGCATTGGGTATTGAATACGACGGTACCGGCTTTTTTGGCTGGCAGCGTCAACGGGAAGTCAACAGCGTTCAGGGCGAACTTGAAAAAGCCCTTAGCCAGGTTGCCAATGACACCATCGAAATTTTTTGCGCTGGGCGAACAGATGCTGGCGTACACGCCACAGGACAGGTCGTCCATTTTGAAACCACTGCTGTACGCGATATGCGCGGTTGGATTATGGGCGTCAATTCCAATCTGCCAACCGGAATCGCAGTGCGTTGGGCGCAACCGGTCAGTGATGACTTCCATGCCCGTTTTTCTGCTACAGCCAGACGCTATCGTTATGTCATTTACAACCGCAAATACCGCCCGGCAATCTTGGGGCAGGGTTTAAGTCATTATCACCAGGAGCTTGATGTCAGTTTGATGCAACAGGCTGCACCTTTGTTACTGGGTGAAAATGATTTTTCTTCTTTTCGTGCCATCCAATGCCAATCCAAAACTCCCTTTCGCAATCTGATGCATTTGCACATTGAACGCTATCAAGACTTTATTGTCATTGATATCAAGGCAAATGCCTTTTTACATCATATGGTTCGAAACATTACCGGTTGCTTGCTCGAAATAGGGATGAAAAAGCGCCCGCCAGAGTGGATTGCTGAGTTATTGGCAGCCAAAGATCGGACTTTAGCAGCGGCAACGGCCAAAGCTGAAGGTTTGTATCTGGTTGCTGTTGATTATCCGGCGCAGTTTGAGATCCCGACATCTGCGATGGGACCTTTGTTTTTGCCAGATTAAATGTCAGCTAGTGAAGGTTATCGTTTCGACGAGTGATGTTGTTCGTTTTTTAGATATGAATGGGCTGTAGCGCCTCTGGACTGACCTGTTTCATGCCGACAGCTAAGACCAGTTTTTTATATTCGGCTGCGAACCTTTATGTTTTAATAACCGCCATTTGCCACATGTTCGCTGAATTTTGCCAAAGTTCAGGTCATTTGTGGGTAAAAATCGTCCAGTGTAGACAAAGGAATATTTATGAGTTGGTTAGAAAAAATCCTGCCTAGAACCTCGTCGTCAGCGCGTCGTAATATCCCGGAAGGGGTGTGGACCAAATGTACGTCATGTGACGCGGTGTTGTACAAAGCAGATCTGGATCGCCAGCTAGGCGTTTGCCCTAAATGCGATAACCATATGCGCATCAACGCTCGCGAGCGTTTAGCTGGTTTCCTCGATACCAATACCGGCGTTGAACTGGCTGCAGAACTGGAACCGCAAGATATTCTGAAATTTAAAGACAGTAAAAGATACAAAGACCGGATTGTTGCAGCGCAAAAAGAAACGGGCGAGAAAGATGCCATGGTGGTGATGCGCGGCTCGCTTAAAGGCATGCCGGTCGTAGTCGCTAGTTTTGAGTTTAACTTTATGGGTGGCTCAATGGCGTCGGTGGTTGGTGCTAAGTTTGTTAAAGGCGTTGAGTTTGCGCTGGAGCACAAAGTACCATTCGTCTGTTTTTCTGCTTCAGGTGGTGCGCGGATGCAAGAAGCTTTAATGTCCCTGATGCAAATGGCGAAAACCAGTGCCGCGTTAGCAAAATTGAGTGAAGCTGGTCTGCCTTATATTTCGGTATTGACTGATCCAACAATGGGTGGTGTTTCGGCCAGTTTAGCGATGTTAGGCGATGTGAACATTGGTGAGCCAAATGCACTGATTGGTTTTGCTGGGCCACGCGTCATTGAACAAACGGTGCGGGAGAAGTTACCTGAAGGTTTCCAGCGCAGTGAATTCCTACTTGATCATGGAGCCATTGATATGATTGTTGACCGCCGGAAAATGCGCGATACAATTGCGCGACTTGTAGCAAAATTCATGCGGCTGCCTTCTCCAGTGTCGGAGAACCGCGTCGCCTAAGGCGTTATGGACTCTTCTGCACTAACTACAAGCCAATCGTGTCAAACGCTGACCGATTGGCTTGCGTTTATTGAACAAAGCCATCCTATAGATCAAATCGAACTTGGCCTCGCCCGGGTGCAAACTGTCGCTGATCGTGGTGAGTTGCACCAATTACCCGGTATTAAAATTCTGCTGGCGGGTACCAATGGCAAAGGGAGTAGTGCCCGTTGTTTGGAGCAGTTGCTGCTGGCGCAAGGCTACTCTGTCGGCGTTTATACTTCACCGCATTTACTGAGATTTAATGAACGACTGCGTCTGAACGGTATCGATGCTGCTGACGAGCTATGGGTTGATGGTTTGTCGATGGTCGAAAAACTTCGAGCTGAAGTTCCGCTCACCTATTTTGAATTTACCACGCTGGCTGCTTTCGCCATGCTCAAACTGAAACAGCCCGACATCTGTATCATTGAAGTTGGTTTGGGCGGGCGGCTGGATGCCACGAATATTATTGACCCTGACGCTTGTATCATTACGACGATTGACCTAGATCATCAGGATTGGCTTGGCAATGATCGTGAAAGTATTGGGCGCGAAAAGGCCGGTATTTTCCGCCAACAGCGACTTGCGATCGTTGGTGATCTTGAAGTCCCGCAATCAGTGCTTGCGCAAGCCAATCGACTGCAGGTTCCTCTACGCTTGGTAAAGCGGGATTATCAGTATCAATATGCGGCCGATGGCTTATCGTGGCAGTGGCAAGGTAAACATACTCAAATCACTCATTTACCGTTACCTAGCTTACCGATGCAGAATATTGCCACTTGTCTGGCTTGTCTGGAAGCTTTGCAGTTATTGCCGCCTGCAGCCAAGATTGCTACAGTGTTGGCAGAGCTGAAGCTGGCGGGAAGAATGCAGTGGCTACAACATCAACCGGCTATTTTGTTGGATGTGGCGCATAATCCCCAATCAGCAACTTATTTGGCAATGCAACTTGCACGCGTCGCCCCGCAATATCGTCGGATTCATGCCCTGGTGGGCATGCTAAAAGACAAAGATATGCGTCAGAGTTTATCTAGCTTTGCCAATTTGGTGACCAATTGGCATTGTGCTGGTTTACCCGGTGCTCGTGGTTCAGATGCAGCTTTGCTCGCTTCACAACTACCGGATGGGGCTATTGCACTCTGCTATCCTGATGTTGGAACCGCTTGGACATCCTTAAGTGAAGATCTTTGCGACACTGATTTAGTTTTGATTTTTGGTTCATTTGTCACTGTGTCGCAGTTTTTAGCGCACTGGCAACAGGGAAACGTATGACCGAAGTATTTAAAAACCGGTTAATCGGCAGCGCCATTTTAATCGTAGCGGCTATCGTATTTTTACCGGATTTATTAGACGGCCAAAAACACGTGGTCAAAGATGATTTTAAAGCAGTTCCAGAACGTCCGGAGTTTGCGGCGGTGGCACAGCAGCAGGTTTTTGCACAAGATCAGCATGATGCAAGTCGACAACAGGCGATGACATTGCCTGTTGATGATAGCCCGGCTTTGGATGACGAAACAATTACAGACCCAAGTACCGATCCACAACCCGGTACTTCAGGTGAAACAACGCCGGTTACAGAAACTTTACCCGATCAAACTTATGCGTCCGTTGATACCGACAGTGCAGCAGCGAAACCTGTGCGCGAAAATCAGGGGGCAAGCGCTGCATCAACCATCAAGGTAGCGGAAGTACCAGTCGTAGCCGTTCCAGCCGTATCCCAGAATAACGCCTTAAATCAGGCGGGGTGGATGGTGAAAGTTGGTTCGTTTGGCAAAGAACAAAATGCCAATGCGCTTATCAGTAAATTGCGTCAAGCGGGATTCGCGACTTTTAGTCGTAAAATTAGTAATAGCCAGGGGCGGACTATGGTGAGCGTATTGGTTGGCCCGGATTTGAAAAAAGAACAACTCGAACGTAGCTTGCCACAACTGCAGGAATTGGCCGGAGTCAAAAACTTAAAAGTGACTTCCTTCACTCCAGTCGAAAATAATTAACCCAACCGGCGCGTGTTTTGGTAGAATGCGCGCCGTTATCGAGCAGCCTTTGGAAGCACATGGTCTGGGTTGATTATGCCATTCTGGCAATCATTGGATTATCGACTGTTATCAGTCTCGTCCGCGGTTTCGTCAAAGAAGCCATCTCACTAATCGTCTGGATCACAGCGTTTTTCGTTGCCAGTCATTATTATCCCTATCTCGCCCCCTTTTTCTCCAACATAGAAAATTTACTGATTCGAAACGCAGTTGCTATTGGCTTGCTGTTTATCAGTGCGCTGTTGCTTGGCGGCTTGATCAATTATCTGGTTGGTAAATTAGTACATTCGACTGGTTTAAGTGGCACCGACCGTTTGCTTGGCGTGTTATTTGGCGCTTTGCGCGGCGTATTGGTTGTCAGCGCCATGTTATTTTTTCTGGATGCGTTTACGCCTTCTGCCGGTTCTGAATGGTGGAAAGCTTCAGTTTTGATCCCCGAATTCGACTTTATTATTGAATGGTTTTTCAGTTATCTGAAAGACAACTCGAGTTTTATGCAACAGGCATCAGTGCTGACGAGGTAAGGTTCCATGTGTGGTATTGTTGGTATCGTAGGTAAATATCCGGTCAATCAGGCCTTGTATGACGGTTTAACCGTGTTACAACATCGGGGTCAGGATGCAGCTGGTATCGTCACCGTCGACCAGAACCGTTTGCGGTTGCGCAAGGCAAATGGCCTGGTCAAAGATGTATTTGAAGAACGGCATATGGAGCGTTTGTCCGGTAATATCGGCATTGGCCATGTGCGTTATCCGACGGCCGGCTCGTCCAGCACCGCGGAAGCTCAACCTTTTTATGTCAACAGTCCCTTTGGTTTGGCGCTTGCGCACAATGGTAATTTAACCAACGCCGAACAAGTCAAAGCTGAACTTTTTAAAGTAGCCCGTCGCCACGTCAATACCAATTCAGACTCAGAAGTATTGCTTAATGCTCTGGCTCACGAATTACAGGGTGATGGCGCCATGCAGTTAATGCCGGAAGCCATTTTCCGCGCAGTGACCAACTTGCATCGTAAAGTTCGTGGCGGTTACGCTGTCGTCGCGCTGATTATCGGCCATGGTTTAGTTGCATTCCGTGATCCGCATGGCATTCGGCCTTTGGTGATGGGTAAACGTGAAACTGCACTGGGCACCGAATATATGGTCGCCTCAGAAAGTGTGGCGTTGGACGCAGATGGATTTACCGTGCTGCGTGATGTGTCCCCAGGCGAAGCCGTTTATATTACGGAAGAAGGCGAACTTTACAGTCAGCAATGTGCTGAAAACCCAACGTATACGCCTTGTATCTTTGAATACGTCTATTTTGCCCGCCCAGATTCAACCATCGACAATGTCTCTGTTTATGCGTCGCGGGTTGCCATGGGTAAAAAACTCGGCGAAAAAATTAAGAAAGAATGGGCACATTTAGATATCGATGTGGTGATCCCAATCCCTGAAACCAGTAACGACGCTGCACTGCAGATAGCAACAGAGCTGGGTTTACCTTACCGCCAGGGTTATGTAAAAAATCGTTATATTGGCCGTACTTTTATCATGCCTGGACAAGGTGAGCGGAAGAAATCGGTTAAGCGTAAGCTAAATGCCATCTGGCAAGAATTTAAAGGCAAAAACGTGTTATTGGTCGACGATTCTATCGTACGTGGCACCACGTCTGAGCAGATCATCGATATGGCTCGCGAAGCAGGTGCCAATAAGGTGTATTTTGCTTCAGCCGCCCCTGAAATCCGTTTCCCCAATGTGTATGGTATCGATATGCCTTCAGCCAACGAGCTGATTGCGCACGGTCACGATGTGGAAAGTATTTGCAAAATTATCGGTGCAGACGGTTTGATCTTCCAATCTTTAGAAGATTTGGTTGAAGCTGTGCGGAGCGAGAATCCAGATATCAAGAAGTTCGAAACTTCGGTCTTTGATGGCGTGTATGTGACCAATGACATCACTCAGGAATACCTGAATAAGTTGGACGCTTCGCGCAATGATGCCAAAAAAGGCAATAAAACTGCGTTGATGGCTGGGAATCTGGAAACCTATAACGAGGGTAACTAGCTTTTTTCTGTTTAACATCAGTGTGGGTTTGCAATATTCCTGATGTGTGAATGTGTGAGTTAAGCTTCAATTGACGTAAAAATGAAGCTTTGCGCATGTTCACGCAATAACTCAGTGAAATAGCATTGCACAACAGTGTCATACAATAGAATCTATCGACTTAAAAAGGGAGCATTAGCTCCCTTTATCGTTTTTATTCGCTAGGATTAACGGCTGATCAGAAAAACGTCAGTGGGTAAATACCGGTTGGAAGCCTGAACTCCATAAAATGGCGGTCGTGGCTAAAACACAAACCAGTAGAATCAGACCACAAGTCACGACTGAACTGGCATAAATAAAACCACGCTCTTCCGGAATGTGCATCAAAATAGGGACGCCGACATAAAGCAGGTAGACCGAGTAAGACAATCCAGCCAAACCAACCAGCATCACAAACCACAATTCTGGATACAGAGCCGCAATGCCTACCATAAATAATGGTGTTGAAGTGTAAGACGCCAGTTCCAGAGTTTGTGTGTAAGTCGGCTCTGAACCAAAGGTGTGCGCCATCCAGTGTGCTAAATACCCCAATGCGAATACGCCAATAATCAGTGCAAAATACATGGCGATGCCAAGCATCATGGCACTATCTGAAGTTAAATGAATGGGATCACCAACGCCAATACTCCAGCCAATATGAACCGCTGAAAAATAGGCGCAAATAGAAGGAATTAATGCGACTAACATGATGTGAATTAAACTGTAGCGTAAACTTTCGTGACGAGCGTCAATGGTATGCCATTCTTCTTTCGGGTGGGCATACAGCCCCCATAAATGGTTTAGTATCATTTTTATTATCCTTGTCGACTGCTGTACTGATGGTGTCTGAGCAACTACAAAACACTCATGTTTAAGTTATGACCAACAGAACAGCACTCGTCAAGTATTGACTGAGTTCTTCGGCAAATTGACGAGATTAACGCTGAATTTGAGTATCGCAGTCTGGGACAATGGCTAAATCGGGCAACCGCTATGGAATTTAAAATCTGCATCTGGCGTGGTGATGAGTTCCGCTTCGAGTTTTCCAAAAAACTGTACTCTGGGCGTGATATCTGTTTTGGACATCACTTGTGCCAGTTCCAGGTAGTCGGCGAAGTGCCGGGCTTCTGAGCGAAGCAACGAGGTATAAAAGGTGGCGAGCACCGGATCAACTTGCTCAGCTAATTTAGCAAAACGCTCACAAGAGCGGGCTTCGATATAGGCGCCGCAAATGAGTTTGTCGATGAGGATTTGTGGCTCGTGGGTTTTACAATGTTGCACCAGTGTTTTGGCATAACGGCTGGCGCTGATATTCTCGTAAGCGATCCCACGTTGCTGCATAATTTCCAGCACTTGGCAAAAATGGTGTAATTCTTCGCGGATCAGCAACACCATCCGGTCAATGATCAAATTGGAATGAGGAAAATCGGAACGACCGATGATGCTTTTATTGAGTTTTTCGGCTTGTTTCAGGCTTTGTACATCGCCGTTAAAACGATAGGCAAAATCTTCAAACGGTTTTAGCCAGTGTAATAAAGTAGCTGAACTTTCCTGATCGCAGGCATACCGGCGCAGTAAATACATTGCCGTTTGCGCCGCCTTTAATTCGCAAATCAGATGGTCTTGCAACAA
>JAHJNE010000468.1 GCA_018820995.1 Gammaproteobacteria bacterium
AGAATCGATCTTAAAAACGACTACCCGCTCCTTCCCGGCTAGCTGTTCGAATTGTGGCACTGGTATTGTGGATGCCGCAGCTGCGGTGGCAAAAGCTGCCGGAGGTTCTGGCGGCTCGACAACGCCAGTCACCACGACGACAAGAAACATCAGTGTAAGCTCGAGCCAGTGGAAGTATTACACTCTGGCGGTTCCGGCCGGTAAAACGAACCTAACCGTCAGCATTAGTGGCGGTACAGGAGATGCTGATCTTTATGTACGCCGTGGTTCAAACCCAACCACCAGCACGTTCGATTGCCGCCCATATTTGAACGGCAATACCGAAAGCTGCAGCTTCACTAATCCGACGGCAGGCACTTACCATATAGGTATCCGCGGTTATTCGTCAGTCAACGGGCTAACGTTAAGTACCTCGTATCAATAAACCCTGCTTCATAAACAAGGGCGTCGACGACGCCCTTGTTTATTTCAATTCGATTCAGACCATTTAGTGTCCTTTCAACCCACTATGGCATATCCCTGACGTAATAACTGCCAGTCGTTTTCATCAACATGCCACGGTTTCCCGTCAGCGGCAGCCAAACCCGCTTCTTTCTGCAATGACCGGGACAATCGGGCTAACGTCTGCTCTTTCCAGCTCACATCATCGCGCTTTGCACATTTATCAAAATCAATCAGCCAGAACTTCCCTTGAGGGTCGAGCAAAATATTGTGGCAATTTAGGTCTGAATGATAAATTTGAGCATCATGAAACCGTCGGATCATCTGGCCAACTTGTTGCCACTGCGCTGGCGTTAGTGCTTGCTGACGCAGCAATTTGGCTAAGTCCTGGCTGCCATCGACCAATTCCAGCAAGATGTCCGCGCGATAGCTCATTTTTTTCGGCAAAAAAAGGGCTGCCACCGGACGGGGCACCGGCAGTCCCAACTGATGCATATGCTGTAATAGCGAAAACTCCGCCATAGCGCGGCTCTGTGGCGCCGGCACTTTCAGGAATTGATCTTTATTCAGTTTGCCAATCAGCCCGCCGCGATAATAATGCCGAAGCACCCATTTCTGTTGCTGGGCTTGGACAAACCAAACGGTATTCCGACCTGTCGACTGACCAATCACCGCATCAAACTGCAACCAACTATGCGGCTCAAAAAATGCCTGGCTAGGTTTTGAAAAACCACCCGCCAGCACCAGAGCTGGGTCATACCAAATTTCCAGCTGTTGATCCCGTTTGACGAGCCTGGCTTCGCCGAGCGAAGGCAATAATTGCTTGAGTTGCTGAGTCACGCGCAACGTTGCCCCGCCATGCTGCTGATAAAGGGCGTATCCACGCTCGGCCAGCTGCCGACGCTCATCGGGTTGCTGCAAAAGTCTGATGGTACTTGTGGCAAGCTGCTCAGTATTGGCGACGATGTCTACCGCATTGCGTTTGGATAACCACTGAAAAACTTTCGCAAAATTAAATACATGGGGTCCAGATTGGATCGGTTTTGCCACACTCATCGGCTCCAGCGGATTATGACCACCTCGCTCAATCATCGAACCGCCAATAAACACCACATCTGCTAATTGATACCACAACATCAGCTCGCCCATGCTATCGCCCAGTAATACTTGTGTGTTGGCATCAACAGTTTGTCTTAAACTGCGTTGTGCCTGCGAAAAACCAGCATCACTAATCAGTTTACTCACCAAGGCAAACCGGTCCGGATGCCTTGGTACCAGAATAAATAACGTATCCGGCTGGGCAATCAACACTTTGGCAAACGCCTGCAACAGCATCTCATCTTCACCGGCATGGGTACTACCTGCGACCCACACCGGCCGCGCGCCCCATTGTGCTTTAAGCGTCGCTGCTTTTTGTGGTAAATCGGCGGCTAGTTGCATATCAAATTTTAAGTTGCCACAGCTTTGGATTTTGTCATGCGCTGACTGACTAAGAGGTGTTGCCGGTTCAGTTCCCAGCAACAGTGTAAATCTGCGGCGACTGGCATTATCTTGCGTCAGGATCAACGATAATTGCTGCAACATCGGTTGCACCAATGCATGAAAACGCAAATAACCCCGTGCTGATTTTGCTGATAACCGCGCATTCACGAGCACCACAGGAATGTCGAGCGTTTTAGCCTTAGCAATCAAATTCGGCCATAGTTCTGTTTCCAGCAGCACAATCAATTGCGGGCTGTACTTTGCTAGTAAACGGCGATTCGCACCTGGTGTATCAAAAGGCAGATAACAGTGAAACACGCGCGTGCCGAACGCCGCCAGAATGCGCGCTGAACCGGTTGGTGTGGTGCAGGTCACTGTGATAGGTAAATCCGGATATTGCTGCAGCAACTGTTCTATTAAAGGGGTCGCCGCCACCACTTCGCCCATCGACACTGCATGCACCACAATACCGCCGGCCGCCTTTGCAGGCACTTGTTGCAGTGCAAATCGCTCAGAAAAACGCTGGCGATAGGCAGGATCGGCTTTGCTGCGCCAGATAAAAAATAGCAACATTGGAAAACGCAGCAGATAAATCAGCAAGGTATAGAGCAGTAAACTCAGTCGGGACAAGGGCACAGTTCTTTTGATCGCAAAAACAATAAACGGATCATACTGGTGAACCACTCTGAATACCAGTAACGCGCCACAACTCGAACCTCCCGGATGCTGTCAGCACCGAAAACCATTTGATATACTGCGACCAACTGCGGCAATAAGTGCTTATCCATGACCCATAACAAAACGAAAATCCTGATGATCCCCGTTTCCAGTCCGCAGGGGATCGGAGAATATATGCGGTCTTTAATTATCGCTCAGGCACTTAAAGCACAATGGCCTGAGCTCGACATCCAGTTTGTCCTGAATAAACATGCGCCTTCAGCCGCCAGCTGCCCTTTTCCTACTCATTTATTAAATAACTCAGCCACCAAAGAAAAAGCCGCGGTGAATCAGTTATTACAACAGCTCAAACCCGATTTAGTGATTTTTGATTGCTCCGGCCGGGCTTCGCAAGCGCGACAGGCAAAAAAGCTCGGTGCCAAAGTGGTGTTTATCAGCCAGCATCAGAAAAAACGCGCCAAAGGTTTTGCCTTGGGTCGTTTGCCTGCGCTAGACGCCCATTGGATCACCCAATTTAAATTTGTTGATGGCGACTTAACGCCATTGGAGCGTTTTAAGCTGCGACTTTTCAAAAAAGACGCCCCGCTTTTTACCGGCCCGGTGTTTAGTGCGCCAATGCCCGACTTACCTCCAGAATTTGCAGCTTTGACCGGCAAAAAATATAGTGTTTGGGCGGCCGGTGGCGGAGGCCATCAAGTACAAGGTAAAAGTGCTACCGAAGAATTTTATCTGGCAGCGCTTGACGTCGCCTCACCTAAACAACCAGCCCTGCTGGTTGCAGGCAGTAATTTTAGCGCCGACCTCAATCAAGAATTACCCAGCACCGAAGCAGTGACTGTAGTGAAATCATTGCCCAATGTGCAGTTGATGACTTTACTAAAGCAAGCGGCACTGGTGGTTTCCGGCGGCGGCGATATGATGGGACAAGCCATTGTGCTTGGCAAAAATATTGTGGCAGTGCCGGTAGCAAAAGATCAACCAGACCGCGTGTTGGCCTGTGCCGCCCAAAACTTGATTTACCCTTCGACTTTAGCCAAAGCGGATATAGTGGCACAATGCCACAAAGCGATGCGAACGCCGCTTACAGCACAATATCCATCTGAACCCGGCTTGCAACTTGTGCTGGCCGATATTGCCCGG
>JAHJNE010000469.1 GCA_018820995.1 Gammaproteobacteria bacterium
ATAAATCTGGCTGGGGTGCCGTCGTAGCAGCTTATCTATCATCGAGCCATAACTTTGCCCCCCGGCAATACCTAGTTTTAGTCGTTTAGAGGACGCCAACCACTTGGCAAGATCGACAGAATGCACCTGGTCCGGTATGCCAAGCCGAATCAGTCGTAACGAAGGTGAGATATTAAATGGTTTGTCACTGAATAATAATTTGGCAAGCCGCTCTGGCGTTTTCATCTTGTTGATAGCGCAAAAACCTGCTTGTTGAACCAGTTCCAAGCTGCGCTGCAAACTCACATGTTCTTGGTTCACTTCCAGTGCCGAACCTAAAGCTTGCTGTACTAAATCCCAATGTTGCATTTGCAAAGTGTAAGCTTCGGAGTTTTTTGCACTAAATTCGAGTAGCAGTGTCATTTTTTGCCGCTGCGGTTCTTGAATTACCAGAGTCGCAGCCAGTGCCGATGAACATAATCCACATGCTAAACAAGCAAAAACGCTGTTCATCAAATCAATTCCTCTCTCTATTCATTGGCAGGCGAAAGCGTCGATTGTCGATTGTTGCCCTAAAATCAACCTTATTCATTTTAGCTGCGAACGGTCATTTACGATTCAGTGACATATACGTGCTGGCGTTGAGTTGCAACGTCAATGAAGTATGCTGTCACAAGCATCTAACGTTCAGACAAGCCGGGTTATAAACTCTGACGGCCGGACATTGTGTTTATGTTCGCAGTCAGTAACAGTGTTGTTTATATTACAGATCGGCGCTAGATAGAATTGTCAATTCTGCTGCAAGGTAATACAAAAGCCAGAAAGGGAGGTCGGTATGTGTGGTCGATTAAATGTCTCGGATAATCCGTTGGTAATTGGCTTACTCGAAGGATTAGGCATGCCGTTATGGCCAGCTGCGCTGCGCACCGGTCGTTTTATCCGCGCCACCAACACTATTTCAATTGTGTTGGAACAACAAGGGAAACGCCGCTTGCAAGACGCTGTGTGGTGGTTATTGTTGGAGCCAACTGCCACTGGTTTTAAACCTTCACCATACACGTCGTTTAATACCCGATCCGATAAGCTCAATATTAAAGGCAGTGCCGGTTATGTGGCATTTCGACAGCAGAGGTGTCTGGTGCCGGCAACGGGTTTTGGTGAAACTGAAGTGATTGACGGTCAAACGGTTTATCACGATTTTATCGGCGAGCAGGCCATTGCCTTTGGTGGCTTGTATCGAACCTGGCTCAACAAAGAGACCGGTGAACTGGTTTATTCGTGCTCGATTATTACTTTACCACCACATCCGAAATTACGGCCGTATCACAGCAAAGCGATGCCGTTGATGGTGCCGCCTGAACAATATGCATTATGGCTATCACCAGAGCAGCAAGACGTTTTGGTGTTTGATGATCTGTTACAACCGGTGTTGCGGCAGGCACTGCTGGGTTCTCCAATTGATAAACCAAGCTTGTATCAGCAAATCGGACCATCGTTTTCATTGCAAGCTGACTAGCCGGGTAAAAACCAATCACATTTTTATCCCAATAGAGCTGCTTCGTTTTGTCACTTTTATATTTTTGAGAAAATACGCGACTTGCGATCGTAAAATTTGGCTAAGCTATTGTATTTAATTTATTTATATTTCAATTTTTCTTGTTTTTAAATTGTCCAAATTCATTTGTTAGCAAATATTGCTCCCACAGTTTCGGTTTTTTGTCACACCACTACAGCCAACAAAGGATGTGCTTTGCGACACTCGAATTTCAATAGCAGCCCTGGCTCACAAGATGTCTGGCAATAACGCCGGGGCTGCTGGCAGAAGTTCAATTATGGAGCGTGTTGCAATGCATTCGTCAAAATTACTAAAAATCAATCTCAGTGCTTTATTTGCCTTAGGTCTTGGCACAGCGGCGATGGCGCCGGTATACGCGGCAGCTACAACGCCATCACAAGCGTTGGCAGTGAGTGGAGTGAATGACGTGACTTTTGGCGCCAACAACCACAATGACCATTTAGGCAATGGTTTTGTTCTGGAATATCAGGGACGTTATTTTGGTGTCACCGCCAAACATGTGTTGCTGATGACCAAAAATACCGGCGCTAAAGGCACAGAAATACCAGCACAGACACAATGGGTACTTCGAAATAAAGGTATCGCTGACTTAGCACAGCCATTTGGTAAAGCCTTAAATACCAGCCCCAATGAAGCTTTGGATATGAAAGTACTGGAGCACGACAGCCTGGTGTTTGAATTAGGCGAAGTTCCCACGGGTTTTGTTGCGTTAAAACTTGCCAGCAAAGCCGTCGCGATTGGTGATGAGCTCACTGCCGTCGGTTGTCGTTATGACGCGCCAGCAGATTGTCGTGGTGAGAGGTTCAGCGGCACAGTGGTGGAATTTAAAGCTCCAAATGTGCTGGTTGATTTAGGTAAAACTGATTTGCAAAAGTTATTTGGTCTTTCTGGCGCACCGGTCTTAAATGCTTCCGGCGAATTGGCTGGCATTGTGTCGCAGTCACTGCCAGACAAAAGTGGCGTTGAGCGAATTGCTTATGCTGATCTGGACTATTTACGCCAAGTGTTACAGCAAGTTGTGACTGAAAAACAATCCTAACGGACTCGCGCTGAGTGGGTGTTCGCGGTGATAGCCGCACTCCGCAGCGCATTTTTTCTAGGTTTGTTCCTTGCCACTGTTAAAGGATGTTTGCCGATGAAATCATCTGTTTTGAAAAGTTGTGTGTTGAGCATCAGCGTTCTGATGACTGCAACTATGGTCCATGCACAAAGTGATGCGA
>JAHJNE010000470.1 GCA_018820995.1 Gammaproteobacteria bacterium
CCATCTCCATCTCCATCCAAGATATGTTTTTCTCCTTCTTTATCAATTAAACTCGGTTTTTCAGAGTTATTTTCACTTGCTAATGCATTAAGAGCAGCACTAACAATAATTTTAGCTATCTGTGCACCCCGGCCAGCCGGTGAAGATTTGGCAAGCAACGTTACACCAGCCAACTTCTGCGATGTAGTTAATGGCTGAAGCGTAGCCGCCATTCCTTTCGGGTTATAAGAATTCCTACCATCCGGATCCACATACTTATAAGGATTATTATTCGCATAAGCATACCGATTAAACATCATCGGATTATCAGCAGAGAACCCAACCGGATCATTAGAATAAAACCGCCCAACAACCGGATCATAATACCGCTGCTGCATATAAGTCAGGCTTAAATCGTCATCTTCCAGATGCCCGGTGTAACCTGGTTTATCTTCTGCGGCGGCTGTGTTGCCAATTCTGGCGATTAACTGCGAGCCCAGATAAATATAGCGTGTGACACCTTGTGGGCCATCGGTCAGCAGCAATTGGCCACTTTTGTTGTAGACGCTGTAGCTAGCGGTCGCGCCATTCTTTTTCACCCGGCGGTTGTGACCATCGTAAATATAACTGACCGAGCCCGAGGAGGTGAGTTGATTGGCACGGTTAAATTGAAAACTACGGCTGCCATTGCTGGTAACATTACCGCGATTGTCATACCCGAAGTTATAGTTTCCGGTGACCGTACTCAGTCGTTTTGTCAGCGGGTCATAATCATAAGTCAGCCGCTGCGTCCCCAGATTTTTGGTCCGCAAATTCCCGGCAGTGTCATAACTAAAGTCACCGGCGCCCCAGCTGCCTTTCGCCGTTTCTAAGCGGTCCACACCGTCATAGGTCAGCTGAATATCTTTACTGCTATTGGTTAAATCAAAAATATCCCGCACATTGTTATTTGCATCATAACGATAACTTTGGGCGATTTTATTTTGGCCATCCTTGGTGTTCAGTAAATCCAACGGACGCTGCATATCATCTAACGTCTGACTAAATGCAATACCATTGCCGTAATTAAAACCTTTCAGTTGGCCGCTTGGATAGAACTTCACATCACCGGCATAAGAGATATCAGCTGTTTTTACGCTCGTTGGCTGCCCAAGGGCATTCGGCACATAAGAAACGGTGGCGCCGCCGTATTTGAGATGAGTGAGATGGCCGAGCGTATTGTAAGTAGGGTCAATCACATAAGATTTACCTTCAATACTCAGCGTTTCAGTTTCAACCTGATGAGCAGCGTTATAGGTGTAATCCCAAACCGTGCCACCGGCGCTCAGGGTTTTCAGGTTCCCCTGCGCATCGAAGCGAAACACCGTATTGGGGCTACTACCATCGGCAAAATTTAACTGAGATTGTTCACCATGATTGTCATAAACCGTGCTCACCCAGCTAGCGGCCACATTGGTGTAATCCTGGCAATGACTACCGCCCCCGGACAGCCCTTCGGCATACTTCCAGAGCTGACCCAGCGCGTTATATTGCATCGCTTTGATGCCGGTTTCCGGGCGTTTTTGCAAACACAACTGCATTTTGTCGTCGTAGACGCGGATCTCGCTATAGCCCCCTTGCGTAATTTCAGTGACATAACCTGCAATGTTATAGGCAAGGGTGGTGGTGATGTTTTCGGGTTGTTCAATGCGAAGCGGATTGCTGTAGTCAGGGGCTCCCAATGCCAGATAAGTCGTGGTGATTGGTTGCAGCTTGGCATTGGTATGTTTGATTTCATGACCGGACAAATAGTCATTTTTTTCGCTATGCCCGTTGGCAAAAACAGTCTTCTTCAGTCGTCCCAGGCCATCAAACTCGAAGCGGGTTCCGGGTGATTGTGCATTGGCATCACTTAAAAACTGTGACTGAAAAGCCACCGCATTGTTGGCGTCGTACTCCTTAAATTGTTGCTTGCGGGTGGATGCTTCGTCGCTTGCATCCCATTCTGAGGTCAGTATGGCTCTGCGTAAACCATCATAAATGCCCTGAGCGCGGTAGTTGCCTTTTCTAACCTCTTGTTGTGAGCGGAAACTATCGAGCACCGTGTAGGTAATTACCGTATCGGCTATGGTAGAACTCGCCGGGTCAATCAGCTCCAACCGACCCACATCGTCGTAACTAAAATTAGTGACATTGCCATTAAAGTCGGTGGTTTTGGTCACGTTGCTAAACAGATCATAATCCAAGGCAATCGAGGAGGTTTTATTGCCATCATAACGGTCTGGAAATTGAACCAGCTTTGGCAAGCCCAATTGGTAATCTTGATACGACACCCAACGATTGGCTAAATTATAGGTTTTACGGGAAACATTGCCGTCCGCCTGATATTCAAGGCTGTAGATTTTGCGCTGGTACTCCCAATATTCCTTCAGTGAAGATTTTTCCGCTGAATTAGCAGGGTGGTATTTATACTCCTCCGTCTGCTGATAACTCGAATCGTTGGCAGAGATAGCGCTTGTCACTGGCTGACCAAGCAGCCAATAAGTTAAATCATTCAAATAGGTGTTTTTGGTATATTTAACCCGGCTTTCATCGGCAGAATATTCAGCCTTTTTCCCTGAGCGGCCAAACATATCAAAATCGCTCAGTACGGTGCGGTATTGTGATGATTGATTGTTATGGAAAACTTTGGTGATGTTTTGCGTCAGTGCCGTGTCATACGTTGCCAGTTGGCCATTTTCGAAAAAGACGCCATTCCAACCGATGACTCTGGTATGTTCATAGCGCTTTTGGGTGGAGGAAAGCGTGGCACCGGCAGCATCTTTGGTGAATTCAAACAGCAAGGCCCCTTCCGTCGCACTGGTAAAGCTGCGATCGTATACCGACGTGGTTTTGCTGCCATTCGGATGAGTAACGGTGGTGGCATTTAATAATTCAGGACTTAAACCTGAGGGTAATGCAATGCCCTGTAGCTGATTTGAAGCGGTGACCGCTTGGTCGGTTGAGAAGCCTTGATTGCCTGAATATTGATACTGCCAAACGTAACTTTTACCGTTGTCATAATCCAGGGTCTTCTTTTGAATTGCAATTTCGCCGTAGCTGTAAGGCGTGAGGTATTTCTTGCCCTCTAGCGTATCAACTTTCGGCGGTACCTTAGCCCGCCCGAAATGTGTACATTGCACTTCATATCGTACTTTAAATCCCGCCGGATGTTTAATACTGAGATTGCCCACAGTCCCGCCGCTACCTGAAAAGCGCGGGGTTTTAGCGCAGCTAGTCCGCTCCCCAGAACCGGAACTTCCTTCCGGGTAGTACTCGGACATTTCATGCAACTGATATTGCCAATACAGGTTCTCGCCAATGTCGACTCTGGTTAATGACCTGTATAAGGCTCCCGCCGGCTGTTCATAGGTATAAACGAAGCGACGACCGGCATAGGTGATGGCACTAATGTTCGGTAGTGGCAAATGCATCGATGACGGATCATACTCGAAGTTAACTTGTCGGCCATCGGTCGCCACAATCGACTGTAACCTGTCGCCATCGTACTGATACTCGATGGCACGGCCAAAACGGTCTTCTATTTTGCTGACATAAAGATATTTTGCATGGAAATACAAAGCGCTATTGGAGTCTTCGGGTGCTGGAATACCGATGTCTGTGACAGGAGCTCCAAAAGTAGACCCTGACTTGATACGCTCCCGAATGGGTTGATTAAAAGTGTACTTCAGACCTGAGGGTGAATAACCAACAAACCCTTCCATCGTCTGGCCATTGTGTCGAAATTGAATACACTCAAATTTCCAGTTTGATTTGGTAATCCTTGTGACATTCGCACCGAATTTCTGAGAATTATCCTCATAAAGATTCTCAGTTCCGGACTCATGCGAAAACAAAAAATCACCGTTATGAAAGCCATTGGGTTCAATAAACTGATCTTTGCCGGACACAATGTAATACATGGTTTCCGGCTCCATCGTTTCCGAGCAGGCCTTATTTTTGCCCCAAGGGCCAGACGTATTTCGCCCCATGGTTCTGACCACAGTGGTATAAATATGCGGGATGTCGAATGACCAGTCCGCCATATCTACACTTTTATGGTAAGAATGATTCTCACCTTTATAAGTACGGGCAATGACAATATCAGGGCCATTGCCTTTGATATTTAAATCGGTTGCTTTAAATGACAAAGACCCGCGCTGCAAACCAATTTGTTCGCCGATGGCGGCACCATCTAATGTCTGCACCTGGTAATCCACAGCCATGCGTTTTAATACATCTTCGTTTGCCGTCGTCACCGAAGCTGCTCCAGCCTGGGTGCTGATAATCAAGCAACACAATGCTTGTGCTGCAATAACAATCTGCCTGAATTTCATTTTTCATCCTTTTTGGGTATTTCTCCACGAGCGCTACCAACAACCATGCTTAACCAATGTCGGTAACCATTGTGATGGTCGCTGCAGCATCGAATGAACCTCAAAACAACGCAGTGCAAATTTCAGCCGTATAAATCCAGTCTGCTTCCCCATCAAATCAAGACTAAGACGCATCTCCCAAAAATAAATAACAAACGACAAATATCACAATATTATCTATTATTTAACATTTGGTTTTCAATAAACATAAAAGGAAAATTAGAGAGCACACTAAAAATGCCTCGATAAAGACGCACTGATACCTGCCTGACAACAGCAAAAACCTAATACCCGGAGGAGAATTACTTCACCAGCAAACCATTTGAGATAAATATGTTGATCTTTAATGATAATGAAGTGTTAAATACTATGTCGCCAGCCTAGAGGCGCTGGCCATAGCTTAAAAGGACTCAATATGTATCGGATGTACTGGTTGATTGCGTTGTGCAGTGTGTTGACCGCTTCCCCTCTCTTTGCAGCTGATAAAGAAGTGCAACTGTTTTCACAGATGCCCATCGTGGAAAGCCCACAAATTTCTCCTGATGGTACCAACATCGCTGCGATCTTTAATACCGCTGAAGGCCCACAAGTGGTGATGATGCCTTTTGGTACCCGTCAATATCAGCCATTGGCACAGCTAAAAAAAGCACGGGATCGGGTCGAAAACGTTAGTTGGTCGGGTAATCGCTACATTATCGTCACGACCAGTTATCCGGAATATTTTCAAGGCCGCCATTTTCGGGTGAAGCGTTTATATCGGATTGATGTAACGAACGGTGAAACCAAAGAAATAGCGAACAAAATCTTTGCTAAAAAAACATGGTATCAGTACCAGAGTTATATCCTGCGCCACACACTGCCAAAAGACGAACACCATATTCTGGTTTCGACTTATGCTGAAAGCGACAAAGGCTACACCCTGTATCAGGTCGACTTGCGCGACAACACTTTTGTGAAAACGTTTGTCAATAAATACGATCTCAACAGCTTTACCGTTGATTACCAAGGCAAGGTCAGAATTGGGACTCAAGTTGAGAAAAAAGGCGATAAATTCGAGAAAACCATTTGGTATCGCGCCAATCCAGCTGACGAAATGAAACCACTGCACAAGATGATTGTCGGGACCAACAACACCTTTGACGTGATGGCATTAAATGAACAAGGTGACAAAGCTTATGTCGTTTCAGATCATAAAACCGGGCGGCAGTCCTTGTGGTTGTATGACATCGCGACTGGTAATTTCGAAACCATGATCTTTGGGCATGACAAATATGACGTCTATGGCACGCTGCACGATAACCAATATCAGGTGATTGGGGTGCGCTATATCGATGATTTTTCACGCTCGGCGTACTTTTCAGAAAAAGATGCGGCACAGGAGAAGATGATTAGTGAGTTACTGCCACAATATCAAACCCGGATCGTCAGCAGCAGCACAGATAAAACCCGATTGCTGGCCTACAGCCTCAGCGACGTGGCGGCGCCGACCTATTTCAGCGTCGATTTGGTGAATAAAAAGGTTCAACCCTGGCTCGCCACTTACCCACAGTTACTAAAAACACCGATGAATCCAGTGAACAGCTATACGTTTACTGCCTCAGATGGTGTTGAATTATCGGGCTACTTAACTTTGCCTGCCGGAAAAGAAGCGCCGCCGCTAGTGGTGTACCCACATGGCGGCCCTCACTCACGCGATTCCCGCACTTTTGATCCGATGATTCAATTTCTGACACAGCAGGGTTATGCCGTGCTGCAGGTTAACTTCAGAGGTTCGGAAGGTTTTGGTTCACAATTTGAAACGTCCGGTTACCAACAATGGGGCAAACGGATGCAACAAGATGTATATGAAGCGATGGACCATATACTTGCCTCTGGCGCAGTGTCTAAGGAAAAAGCTTGTGTGCTGGGCTTTAGTTATGGCGGTTATGTGGCACTCACCAGTTCATTCCAGCAGCCAAAACGATTTGATTGCATTATCAGTGTTTCGGGGATAGCCGATCTTCGCGAGTTAGTTGAAGATGAAGAGCGGGAAGAGTTTTATCTTGAAAATATCGTCGATATCGCCGACGCCAAAGCGGTTAAGGCTCTGGATGAAGTTTCCGCTATCCATCAAATCGACAAAATCAAATCGCATATTTTGCTGATCCATGGCACCAAAGATACCCAGGTCAGTTATCAACAATCGGCGGAATTTTATGATGCGGCTAAAAAGCGTATTGATGTTGAATATCTGGAAATTAAAGACGGCACCCACTATTTTGATAACGCAGAGAGCAACCGACAGCTGTACGAAAACATTGATAAGTTTTTAAGCCGCTATCTGCAATAACTAACAACAGCTCATGCGATTCAAAGTCAACCCAACTCGGTTGAGACGACTTTGAATCGTATTTAACTGACTTTCAAGATACAACAAATAGAGCCGTCTGCATTTACCTAACACGCTCCGTTTGACGCAACTTCGCAGGAAATAACTCTGGTTTTCTATCTATTCAATACTGTGAAGTTAGATTTTACAGGCGCCACCGGCACAATCGTCTTCGTCTGGTAGCGCGGCCGCAGCGGCTGCAGCTTGATCCGCTAATTGTTGTTGCGCTGCTGTATTCGCGGCAGCAGTGTCAAAATCAAGATGGTCTAAATCAAAATCAAATTCGTTCATCACAAGCACCTTTTAAAAAATACTCTATTGAGCTGTGTCGTTTTGGTGGACACTAGCTACCTACCTGACAAAGCGATAATAACCAAACAGCACTAAAACGATAGTCTCGCTTTGAATGTAGGCATCAGTTTTGATTGTCGATGGACTTTTCAGCCAACAACTGCTGCACCTGAACTTCTAACGCTTCCAACTTCTCGCGGGTACGTAGCAGAACCTGGCGCTGAACATCAAACTCTTCACGCGAAACAAAATCCAGCTGGCTCAGTTTGGCCTGCAGTACCGACTTCACTTTGGCTTCAACGTCATCCGCCACTTCACGGAATTTCGGCGGAATTGCAGCGCCAATCTGACGAGCCATTTCTTCGATTTTTTTCGGATCCAACATGACATTTCCTTGGGTAGTTGCACGGGCTGATTTTTATTCTACGAGTGTTGATGGCGTCGCGCGACCTCTATTTCAAGCAAATGCGATAGAATTTATACCCATCCAACGGTAAGCCAAAACTGTTACCGCCAGCCGCTTTCGGCTACACTGACGCCCCCCGCCCGTTATGGCGGTGTTTGGTCAGCGTCACAGGTAACCGATGAAACTCAATCCGCAACAAAATGAAGCCGTCAAATATATCTCAGGACCATGTCTGGTATTAGCCGGGGCTGGCTCAGGAAAAACCAGGGTAATTACTAATAAGATTGCCTATTTGATTGAAGAATGCGGTGTTTCTGCCAGGCACATTGCTGCTGTGACTTTTACCAATAAAGCCGCCCGCGAGATGAAAGAGCGTATTTCACATCAGCTGGATCGCAGTAAATTACGCGGCCTAACTGTCTCGACCTTTCACACCCTCGGTCTTGAAATCATCAAAAAAGAACACAAAGCCATTGGTTACAAAGCTAATTTCACGCTGTTTGATGATCAGGACAGCATGGCGCTCCTTAAGGAGCTGACCGAAGCTGATTTACAAGGCGACAAAGATTTATTGCGTGCACTACAAAGTAAAATTTCAAATTGGAAAAACGACTTGCTACTGCCACCGCAAGCCATAGCGCAAGCAATGGACGCACAAAGCATTAGTTTTGCCAATTTCTACGCGCTGTATGCACAGCAGTTGCGTGCTTATAACGCTTTAGATTTTGATGACCTGATTATGGTGCCAACCTTGTTATTCACGGCGAATACCGAGGTTCGCCAACGCTGGCAGCAAAAAATTCAATATCTGTTGGTCGATGAATATCAGGATACCAACACCAGCCAGTATGAACTGGTCAAAGCCATCGTCGGTGAGCGTCAGCGATTTACAGTGGTGGGTGATGATGACCAATCCATTTATTCATGGCGTGGTGCCAAACCGCAGAATCTGGTTTTGCTTGGCAAAGATTTCCCAAGTCTGAAAGTGATCAAACTAGAGCAAAACTACCGCTCTTGTGAGCGCATTCTTAAAGCTGCCAACATCCTGATTGCCAACAACCCACACGAATACGACAAAGCCTTATTCAGCACTTTGGGTTATGGTGTGCCGCTGAAAGTACTGCCAACCAAAAATGAAGAAGATGAAGCAGAAAAAGTGGTTGCCGAAATCATTTCACATCGCTTTATTAATCGCAGTAACTATAAAGATTACGCCCTGTTATATCGTGGCAACCATCAGGCGCGGGTGTTTGAAAAAGCGCTGATGACCAACCGCATTCCCTATAAAATATCAGGTGGTACGTCTTTTTTCTCCCGTCCGGAAATTAAAGATGTGATGGCGTACCTGCGTTTATTAGTAAATCAGGATGATGATAATGCACTCTTACGCATCATTAACACGCCAAAACGGGAAATTGGTGCCGCGACTTTAGAGCGGATTGGCAGCCTGGCAAATTCACTACACATCAGCTTGTTTGACGCTTGTTGCGCGCCAGAGTTATCGGGTGAATTGTCAGCCAGAAGCTTGGCAGCTGTTCGCGAGTTTTCGCGTTGGATGGTCGATCTTGCCGACAACGCCGTACGCGCAGAGCCTTTGGATGCAGTGCGGGACTTGATCCGGCAAAGTCGCTACGAAGCCTATTTGTTTGAAGTCAGTAACAGTCCAAAAGCGGCGGAAATGGCATTAAAAAACGTCAATGAACTGTTTCGCTGGATCACCGAAATGCTCAAGGGCGACGAAGAACATGAACCCCTGACACTATCTGAAGTTGTCACTAAACTGACTTTGCGCGACATGATGGAGCGCAACGAAAAAGACGATGATGCGGATCAGGTGCAACTGCTGACGCTCCATGCATCTAAAGGTCTGGAGTTCCCGTTTGTATTTATGGTGGGGATGGAAGAGGGTATTTTACCGCATCAAACCTGTATTGATGAAGACAACGTCGAGGAAGAGCGACGGCTGGCTTACGTGGGCATTACCCGAGCGCAGCGGGAACTGATTTTCACTTACGCCCGTGAGCGGCGCCAATATGGCGAAACTATCAAACCTGAACCAAGCCGCTTTTTACAGGAATTGCCGGCTGATGATTTGGAATGGGCACAAGCAGCGCCAGTCAAAACTGAAGAGCAGCGCCAGCAAACCGGACTGGCGCATCTGGAACGCTTACGCCAATTGCTGAAGAAAGACTGATTCTTGCTCAGGTTGCAGTAAACTTTTTACCAACCGCCCTTGCATATAACAGCAGCCTTGCTCGATAAGTAATTTCCGTAAGTCGACATCATCGACGCCATCCGCAATCACCCGAAATTTATAACTGTGTGATAGATTAATTAATATATCCAGCATCTGCCGCTTTTGTTGCTGCTTGGTTAAATGGCGGCAAAAACTAGGATCAAGCTTAATAAAATCAAAAGGATATTGTGTCGCAATACCCAAAGGCATCGTATCAGCGCCAAAATGTTCGATGGCAATCCGCACACCCAACCGTTTCAGCTGATACAGATAATTCAAATTCGAATTATTCAGTTTGACCAGATCATATTCAGCAAAACCTAACGACAACCGATGCAACAAATGCTGATATGGCATCAGTACTTTGTGCAAGCGGTCAAACTGAACCGGGTTTAACAAATGCTGATGGCAAATTTTCAAACACAAAATGGCGGGTTGAGAGTGTTGCTGTAATTGATCTAGCAATTGCTGGATTATTTGTAACTCAATCTGCGCCAATACCCCGGCCTGCGCCGCTTGACGATTGAAATCCTGCTGAAGGCCCAAGTTAGGATGAACCCACTGCATCATGGCCTCGTAGCCTAAGACATGATGTTTTTCACTGCAAACGATGGGTTCGTACTCCACCGAAAATTGCTTGTCCGAAAGCGCCTGATGCAATGCCTGCTCCATGCTTAATTCCTGCAGTAATTGCATCCGCATGCTGTCGGTAAAAATCACAAAACGGTTACGCCCCATTGCTTTTGCCTGGTACATCGCCGCGTCAGCATCTCGCAACAAGGCATCGGCACTGACATAGTCCGGCTTATAGCAGGCAATGCCGATACTTGCTCCGGAATAAACTGCTTGCCCTTGCAGCATCATCGGTTCACGCATTGATTCAATGATTCGATCGGCGACATCTTCTGCGTCACCATCGTCGGTCAGTTGCGTTAAAAGCACCACAAATTCATCACCGCCTAATCGGGCGACTAAATCATGCTCACGCACTGTCCGTTGCAAACGTTGACTGACCTCAATCAGGAAACAATCTCCAACATGGTGCCCCATGGTGTCATTAATCAATTTGAAACGATCTAAATCTATGAACAACAAAGCAAATCGTAAATTGCTTTCACGACCACGCAAGGTAAATTGTTGTTTCAACTGCAGCATAAACATCTGCCGATTGGCCAGGCCGGTTAAGGTATCGTGATTCGCTTCGTGGAACAGCCGCTCTTCCACTTTTTTACGCTCCTCAACCTGCAATCGCAAAAACAAATTGGTTTGTCGTAATTCGCGAGTGCGTTCGAAAATTTTCCGTTCAAGCTCTTCCTGATGCAGTTTTTGCTGTTCGGTATTCAACTTACGCTGAATGGCTACCGCAATATGCTGTGACACAAATCTTAAAATATTTAGTTCGCTGTCGCTGTACAGGTAACTGTCGTCATAAGACTGCACGGCAATCACACCAAGCGCTTGCTGATCAATCAGCAGCGGAGCACCCAGCCAGCTGGTCGCCAACTTAGAGACTTGCTCAGATTCCGGGACCAGTCGCAACACTTCACCTTGTTGCACCAGTAAATCAGACAATTCGCGGTTAATAAGCCGGGCTTCGCCTACCCGCAGCACATACTCCGTAAACCCTTTACGAAGCGGACGTTCCTGCGCTGGCGGGGAATACTGGTCGACATAAAAGGGGAAACTCAGTTTTTTACCAGTTTCGTCGAGTAGCGCGATATAGCAGTTATCGACTTGCATCAACCCAGCGAGAATTTGATGCACTTCCCGATAAAAACCTGTCATATCGGCATTAGTAGCGGTCAGTTCAGATATTTTGTAGAGCGCCGCCTGCAATTGCTCAGCATTGGTGCGCTCACGAATTTCACGTTGCAACGAATGATTAATATTTTGCAGCTGCCGGGTGCGTTCGCGCACGGTCTGCTCAAGTAACTCACGACTTTTTACACGGTCAATCGCCGTCACTGTATGGCCCGCAATGGCCGTCAGTAAATCAACATCACGTTGTTGATAGTGATAAGAATTATCATAAATCTGAATGACCATAACGCCAATCAGTTGCCGTCCACGATTTAGTGGGACCCCTAGCCAATGGTGGCATGGAGTGCCTTGGGAACGGATATCACCTTGTTGAATTAATTGCTGAAAACGCTGTTCATCGCATAACAGCATTTGTTTCGTTCGCACCACATAACCAGTGAGGCCATTCACAAAATCGGCAGCGCATAGGTCATCGGTATGCAGCTGATCTTTTTCATCAGCAAAATATTCGAGGCTAAACACGCCTGTTTCGTGATCAACTAGTACAACGTAGAAATTATCAGCGCGCAGATATTGCTTTAGCAGTTGATGAATGGCCGGGTAAAATTCCGACATTTCAGAGAGCGTACTGGCCAGTTCTGACAAATTCAGCAACGCCTTTTGCACAGCATAAGCCAATCTGTATCGTTCAAGCAGGGATTTTAACCGGCTTTGTGGCGCTAAACTGGCGCTTTGCCTGGCTGCGGATTGCGTTAATTCCTTCAACTGTCGCTCTTTTTATTTGTGAGTGATCCTGTGGTCGGATCTTATTGAGAACAGGTCCTATTATGCACAAAGATTAAGCAGATGAAAGTGTTTATCCGATTTGAGATGGATTGTTTTTATACGATTTTGTTCTTGGCACTGCGACAAACACCATAACTCAACAATTGTGAAATAAAAGGTATTTGTCTAAGAGGGGGTCGAGTAGATTTTTGCCGCTCATAAATCTAACCAGAGTGGCAATTTGTCTTCGGAGGCTTAAGTGTTTTGGGTAACCAAAAGCCACCTATTGGCGGCTTTTGGTTCGACTACCAGGGTGTGTTAAACACCTTCGGTCATAAATTTAATCGCATCGACGATTTCTTCATCAGAACAATCGCCACAGGTACCGCGTGGAGGCATTGACCGGATCCCTTCAATTGCATGCTTTTTAAGGATGTCCAAACCCTGGGCAATTCTTGGTTTCCAAGCTGCATCACCTTTTTTAGGTGCATCCAACGCCCCAGTCCCATGGCAAGCAAAACAAGCGCCTTGATAAACTTGTTCGCCAGTGCGTGGTCCGGTTGGTGCAGCCACTACAGGTTCTGAGCCTGCCAAATACACTTGACCTACCGGTGCAAGTCGCGCTTTTAATTCATCTTGAGATTTTTCATCGGTACTGGCCTGAGCAACCAGGGCACAAGCTAACATAGCAAGAACGAAGGTGATTTTTTTCATTGATCGGGGTCCCCGGAAATTAAGCCGCACAAATTCTAAGGCATTATAGCGCTGCCAGGCCAAAGAGTGAAAGCCCTTGTACGTCAGTAGCGATGTATTCGTATCAACGCAAACTGCTGATCCAGCATAACTAAAATTTTACCAACATCGACCTTAGCTAATATTCATCGAAATGTCTGGTTAAAACATCATCAATTCAACAAATTTTTTTTCATTTTTCTGCTTTGCAAATAAGACCGTTGTGGTAGTCTATTTAGCCATTCGTCAGGCCAGATCGCTTCTTTTGATCATTGCTGACGGTGCGGAAAAAACATTTTCCACAACAGGATGTAAAGAATAATAACAAGGGTCTGTGTTGTCTCCCCCTTAGTTTTTTGTCTTATTCTCAACAACTTAACTGCTTTTTTGATGCTCAAGCACTCCGGGCTCGTGACTTATTGCCCGAATTTTCTACACAAACATACGCACAACTTATCCACAGGTTGGCGCTTCTGGCCGAAGCCCGCGATTTGTGGCATCCTTGGTTAAAAATATTCGGAGCTTCGCTCATGGTGCAAATTCCTGCTGATCCACTGATCTTGGTGGATGGTTCTTCTTATTTATTCCGTGCATATCATTCACCACCTCACTTAACTAACTCCAAAGGTGAAGCCACCGGCGCTATTTATGGCGTTGTTAACATGCTCAAAAGTTTGTTGCGGCAATATAACCCCAGCCAAATGGTGGTGATTTTCGATGCCAAGGGGCCTACTTTTCGGAATACGATGTATGCCGACTACAAAGCACACCGGCCACCAATGCCCGATGATTTACGTACCCAAATCGAGCCTTTGCATCAAATTATTCATGCACTGGGATTACCTTTATTGTGTATCAGCGGCGTTGAAGCAGATGATGTGATTGGTACATTAGCTATCCAGGCCAGCGCGGCAGGCAGACATGTGCTGATTTCAACCGGCGACAAAGATATGGCGCAACTGGTCGATCAACACGTCACCTTGATTAACACGATGACAGACACAGTGCTGGATCCTGCCGGTGTCCGGGAAAAATTTGGCGTTGGGCCCGAGCTGATTGTCGACTTTTTGGCACTGATGGGTGACAAAGCTGACAACATTCCAGGTTTGCCTGGCGTCGGAGAAAAAACCGCGCAAGCGTTACTTCAAGGTCTTGGCTCTATTCAGACCTTGTATCAGCGGTTGGATGACATTGCTGCACTTGGTTTTCGCGGCAGTAAAACCATCGCTGATAAAATGCGTGAATTCCAACCTCAACTTGAATTGTCGTATCAACTAGCCACAATCAAAACTGATGTTGAATTGCCATTAAAATTCAGCGACCTACATATCAGAACGCCAGATTATATGAAACTGGCGGAGTTATATCAGCTTTGTGAATTTAAACGCTGGTTATCTGAAGTACAAAGCGCTGAGAAAATTAACGCAGCGAGGCCATTGGCCTCAGCGGCAAATCAAAATACCTCAGTGCCTGCCTCTGTTACTAACACCGACAAAACAAAAGCCGAATCGGTTCAGTCAGCCCAACTGGATCGCAGTCAATACCAAACAGTGCTGACTGATGAACAGCTACAGCAATTGGTTTCTCTGTTAAATCAAGCAGACTTGGTCGCTTTTGATACTGAAACGACGAGCTTGGATTATATGCAAGCAGAGCTGGTCGGCATTTCAGTAGCTACGGCGCCGGGGCTTGCCTGGTATATTCCTGTTGGTCATGATTATTTGGGCGCTCCAGAGCAACTCAATCGTGATTTAGTGCTGACTACGTTAAAACCCTGGCTCGAAGATCCGAAAAAAGCCAAGGTTGGCCAGAATCTGAAATATGACATGAGTATCCTGGCTCGCTACCACATTGTGCTTCGTGGGATCCGGTTTGACACCATGCTCGAGTCTTACGTGCTCAATAGTGTAGGTAGTCGACATGATATGGATAGTCTTGCCCAAAAATACCTTGGGCATCAAACCATTAGTTTTGAAGATATTGCCGGCAAAGGCGCAAAACAACTCACATTTAACCAAATCGAACTGGAAAAAGCGGCCGAATATGCAGCTGAAGACGCCGATGTGACATTGCAACTACATCATACGTTATGGCCACAACTTGCAGAACACAAAGGCCTGGTCACGGTACTCGATGACATAGAAATGCCTTTAGTTCCAGTATTGTCGCGCATGGAACGAGGCGGTGTATTGATTGATGCCGCATTATTGCAACAGCAAAGTGAATTTCTGAGCAAACGAATTGGTGAGCTTGAACTTCAGGCGCATGAAATAGCCGGTAAACCTTTTAATTTATCGTCGCCAAAACAGTTGCAAGAGATTTTGTTCAACGAACAAGGTCTACCCGTTTTAAAGAAAACACCAACTGGGGTCCCATC
>JAHJNE010000471.1 GCA_018820995.1 Gammaproteobacteria bacterium
CGCTTCACCACCAAAGATTAACTCTTCAGCAAGTCGACCACCGTAGGCTACAGAAATTTTGCTTTCTAATTTCCGACGGCTAACGCTGATTGCGTCAGCTTCTGGCAGGAAGAAAGTCACACCCAATGCACGACCACGCGGGATGATGGTTACTTTGTGCACGGGATCATGCTCTGGAACCAAACAACCCACGATGGCATGACCTGCTTCGTGATAGGCGGTCATTTCTTTTTCAGCTTCAGACATCACCATTGAGCGACGTTCTGCACCCATCATGATTTTATCTTTGGCTTTTTCAAACTCATCCATGCTGACTACACGGCGGTTGTTACGGGCAGCAAATAACGCAGCTTCGTTTACTAAATTCGCTAAGTCCGCACCAGAAAAACCTGGTGTACCACGTGCAATCACACTGGCTTTTATATCATCGGCCAGAGGTACTTTACGCATATGCACTTTTAAGATTTGTTCGCGGCCACGCACATCTGGCAAGCCAACCACAACCTGGCGGTCAAAACGACCTGGACGAAGTAATGCAGCATCTAATACGTCAGGACGGTTGGTTGCAGCAATAATAATGATACCTTCATTGCCATCAAAACCATCCATCTCAACCAGCATCTGGTTTAAAGTTTGTTCACGCTCATCGTGACCACCGCCTAAGCCTGCGCCACGTTGACGACCAACAGCATCGATTTCATCGATGAAAATAATACAAGGGGCCGCTTTTTTTGCTTGTTCGAACATGTCACGCACACGACTGGCACCGACACCAACAAACATTTCAACAAAATCTGAACCTGAAATTGTAAAGAATGGAACCTTAGCTTCACCAGCGATCGCTTTGGCAAGCAAGGTTTTACCGGTACCAGGTGGGCCAACCATCAATACGCCTTTCGGAATACGGCCTCCCAATTTTTGAAAGCGCGAAGGATCTTTCAAATAATCCACCAGCTCTGAAACTTCTTCTTTGGCTTCATCACAACCTGCCACATCAGCAAACGTCGTTTTGATTTGGTCTTCACCCATCAAACGAGCCCGGCTTTTACCGAATGACATGGCACCTTTGCCACCGCCACCTTGCATTTGACGCATAAAGAAAATCCAGACGCCAATCAGCAACAACATAGGGAACCAGGAAATGAAGATTTGTCCCAGCAAGCTACCTTCTTCAGGCTGCACGCCAGTCCCATCGACACCATTTTCGATAAGGTCTTTTAGCAATCCATCATCGTAACCACCAGGGATCACGGTTTCAAAACGTTGACCATCGCGTTTTACGCCAGTGACTGTTCCAGCGCGATCAACTTTCACTTCACGGATCTGCCCTTGCTTCACTTCGTTAATAAACTGGGTGTAGCTGGTTTGCCGCTCGCCGCGATCGGTGGGACTAAAGCTGTTGAACATCGTCATTAATACAACGGCGATCACCAACCAAACCATTAAATTCTTTGCCATGTCACTCAAGGTCATAACCTCTTATTACCAGAAAATGCTTCTGTTGCTACTTTACTAGAGTTTGAAGCCGGTCGCTACGATATAAGTCTCGCTCGAACGTGAACGCGACGAATCGGGCTTGCGGATCCGTACAGTGCTAAATACATTACGAACGTCAAGCACGTATTGATCAAAACCTTCGCCATGAAATACTTTGACCACAAAACTGCCATTTTTCTTCAATACTTTGCCACACATTTCCAAAGCTAACTCGACCAGATACATACTTCGGCTTTGATCGACTGTGGCATTGCCGCTCATATTGGGCGCCATATCCGATAACACTACGTCGACATTGCGGCCGTCAATACGCTCAAGCAAGGCATTGAGGACGGCATCTTCGCGAAAATCACCTTGTAAAAAGGCAACTCCGGCTAGTGGGTCCATTGGTAGAATATCACAGGCAATAACACACCCCTCATTCCCTACCATTTCAGCGGCTAACTGCGACCAGCTTCCCGGTGCAGATCCTAAATCAACCACAGTCATGCCAGGTTTGATTAACTTGTCTTTTGCCTGAATTTCGTCAAGCTTAAAAGAAGCGCGAGATCGTAAACCTAATTTTTGCGCTTTTTGTACAAAAGGATCGGTCACATGTTCCTGCAGCCATCTCGATGAACTCGCAGAACGTTTTTTCTTGGTCATGGAACTACTCTTAAATGGTCTTCCATGCAAGATGGCGGTACAATGTGGTAATTTCAAGCTTTCCCAATGGAAAAAGTCCACAAATGAGTTTAACTAACAAACAAAAACAGTTTTTAAAAGCAAAAGCACACGAATTAAAGCCTATTATCCTTCTGGGTGGCAATGGTCTGACTGAAGGCGTGATGGCAGAAATTGATCTGGCGCTGGAGCATCATGAGCTGATTAAAGTCAAAGTCCCGAGTATTGATCGGGAAGAAAAAGTAGCGGTGATGGATGCGATTGTCCGTGAAGCAAAAGCAGATAAAGTACAAACCATCGGTCATATTCTGGTGTTGTACCGTGCAGCTAAAGAGAAAAAGTTAGTTCTGCCACGCGGCTAATCACCGTCGCTGCAATTTAGATAACCAGCCGCCTGCAATGACAGGCGTGCTGTAGTTTCATCGTCATGAATCTTTTTGACGACATGTTCCGGCCTTGGGACATCTGTTGCTTTCAAATACTGCCAAAGCAATATCGTATCGTTGGGCTGAATCATATCAACCTGTTGCAAACGATTGGCAAAACTCCAACTCACTAATTGCTTTAACACTTCAAAAACAGGTTGTGGGCTTGGTTGCCACTGTCTTAAATCTAACAGCAATGCCCAAGAATTTCTCTGAGTGGCACTTGCGAGTGCCATAAATTCACGAGACATCTCTTCCGTAGATAACAAGGTCGAAACGCCTACTGGCGTCAAAACTAAAGTTTGCTGTTCAACGGCTAACTGATAAGGTTTTTTATGTTTCATTACAACTCCGTGTTACCGCAGCTTAACTTCTCAGTAGCACAAAGAGAAGTTCCATTTTTGCTACATCAACAACTCGTGTCGACAACCACCATTTGGTAAACATTCCCACCCGCGATGCCCTATTTCAACTCATATAAAAAAAGCGACCGAAGTCGCCTTTTTACAAAACAGAAATATTAAAGATACTTAACGTCAGTAATCTCGAATTCTACGATACCGCTTGGCGTATTAATATTCACCACATCATCCACTGTTTTACCAATCAAGCCACGGGCAATTGGCGAATTGACTGAAATGCGGTTGTTTTTAATATCGGCTTCATCATCACCAACCACCTGATACGTGACTTCTTCTTCTGTATCCAGATTTAGAATGGTCACGGTTGCGCCAAAAATGACTTTACCGCTGTTTGGTAGCTTGGTGATATCAATGATTTGCGCATTCGATAGCTTCGCTTCGATATCCTGAATACGGCCTTCACAAAAACCCTGAGCTTCACGCGCCGCGTGGTACTCAGCATTTTCTTTCAGATCGCCGTGCGCCCGCGCCTCAGCAATAGCTTGAATAATCGCTGGCCGTTTTATACTTTTTAATTCATGCAGTTCATCCCGAAGCGCTTGCGCACCTTGAACTGTCATTGGGATTTGACTCATCCGTTTACTCTCTTGTGTAACTCCTGCACTGAATTAACATTGGCAAATGCATTGGCCGAATTGGCATTACATGTGGCAAAGGCTGCGTTCAGTGTGGTGGTGTAATTTGCTTTATGTTGCAACGCGCCACGGCGTAAGACCTTAGAGTCTTCGATGGCTTGGCGACCTTCAGTGGTGTTGACGATATAGCTGTATTCACCGTTTTTAATCCGGTCCAGAATATGCGGCCGACCTTCAAATACTTTATTGACTGCCCGGCACTCAATGCCGGCAGCTGCCAGCGCCTTATGAGTACCACCTGTGGCATCAAGTTCGAAGCCTAGCGCCAACATTGTTTTGGCCAGTTCAATGACGCGCACTTTATCGCTATCACGTACTGAAAGTAAAGCCCGACCACCGGTTGGTATTAAAGTACCAGCGCCTAACTCAGCTTTAGCAAAGGCTTCAGCGAACGTTTCACCCACCCCCATCACTTCACCGGTTGAACGCATTTCAGGGCCAAGCAACGGATCAACACCCGGGAACTTGTTAAACGGGATCACCACTTCTTTCACTGAGAAATACGGCGGAATGATTTCCTGAGTTATACCCTGATCAGCCAGCGAGCGTCCTGCCATACAACGGGCACCAACTTTTGCCACTGCAACACCCGTCGCTTTAGACACAAACGGCACGGTGCGCGCAGCACGCGGGTTGACTTCAATCAGATACACTTCGTTGTCTTTGACTGCAAACTGCGTGTTCATCAGACCGACGACACCAAGCTCCAGCGCCAGCTTTTTCACTTGCTCGCGCATCACGTCCTGAATTTCTTTACTTAAGCTATGCGGCGGTAACGAACAGGCAGAGTCGCCCGAGTGAACACCGGCTTGTTCAATATGTTCCATGATGCCACCGATAATCACTTCGGTACCGTCACAAATAGCGTCGATATCCACTTCAATCGCGTCATCGAGGAATCGGTCCAGCAATACTGGTGAGTCGTTTGACACACTGACCGCTTCGGTCATATAACGGCGTAAATCCTGATCATCATAGACGATTTCCATCGCACGGCCGCCCAGAACATAAGACGGACGAACAACCATTGGATAACCGATGTCCGGCGCTTTAGTGATCGCTTCTTCAAGGCTCGTCACGGTGGCATTTTTAGGTTGTTTTAAACCTAAACGCTCAACGGCTTGTTGGAAACGTTCCCGATCTTCAGCGCGGTCAATCGCATCTGGAGAAGTACCAATAATTGGCACGCCGTTCGCTTCTAAGGCACGTGCTAATTTCAATGGCGTTTGACCACCATACTGCACAATCACGCCTTTTGGCTGTTCTTTACGCACGATTTCCAGAACGTCTTCCAGGGTGATTGGCTCAAAGTACAAACGGTCTGAGGTATCGTAATCGGTTGAAACCGTTTCCGGGTTACAGTTGACCATAATGGTCTCATAACCGTCTTCGCGCAGCGCTAAAGCAGCGTGCACACAGCAATAATCGAACTCGATACCCTGGCCAATCCGGTTTGGACCACCACCGATAATCATAATTTTATCGCGGTTGGTTGGCGCAGCTTCACACTCTTCATCATAGGTGCTGTACATGTACGCGGTATCAGACGCGAATTCTGCGGCGCAGGTATCCACTCGTTTGTAAACCGGATGCAGACCATAACCATGACGTTTTTTGCGTACTTCAGCTTCGGCGACACCTAACA
>JAHJNE010000472.1 GCA_018820995.1 Gammaproteobacteria bacterium
CACAGGCCGTGATCTTAACGTGGAAACTAATCCACAAGCCGCCATTTCTTCGGTGATGACGCCACGTGAGCGTTTAGTCACAGTGCATGAAGATTCACCACGCCAGGACGCTTTAACTTTGATGCATAAACACCGCATCGAAAAAGCGTTAGTAGTCGATAACGACTTTAAACTCAAAGGTTTAATTACCGTTCGTGACTATTACAAAGCGGCCAGCAAGCCTAATGCATGTAAAGACGAATTTGGTCGCTTGCGTGTTGGCGCTGCGGTTGGTGTGGGTCCTGGTACCGATGAGCGCATCGCTGCACTCGTCGAAGCAGGCGTTGATATTCTGCTGATTGATACATCACACGGCCATTCCCAAGGGGTGATTGACCGGGTGAAACAAACCCGCGCTATGTATCCGGATTTACAAATTGTCGCTGGTAACGTGGCAACAGGCGAAGGCGCAAAAGCGCTGGCTGAAGCCGGTGCCAATGCGGTTAAAGTTGGTATTGGTCCAGGTTCAATTTGTACCACGCGGATTGTCACCGGTTGTGGTGTACCACAAATTACGGCGATTGCCGATGCCGTTGAAGGCGTCAAAGGCATGGACGTTTGTATCATCGCTGATGGTGGCATTCGTTTCTCTGGTGACGTTTCTAAAGCTTTAGTGGCCGGTGCGCATTGCGTAATGGTCGGTTCAATGTTCGCCGGTACTGAAGAAGCGCCAGGTGAAGTTGAGCTCTATCAAGGCCGTTATTACAAATCTTACCGTGGTATGGGTTCTTTGGGCGCCATGGCACAACGTAATGGTTCGTCTGACCGTTATTTCCAGGGCAGCAACAACGCTGAAAAACTGGTACCGGAAGGCATTGAAGGCCGTGTTGCTTATAAAGGCCCGATTGAAAATATCATTCACCAGCAAATGGGCGGTTTGCGCTCATCAATGGGCCTGACGGGTTGTGAAACCATCGACATCCTGCGAACCAAGCCAGTGTTTGTTAAAGTGACATCGGCGGGCATGGGCGAGTCGCACGTCCACGATGTACAGATCACCAAAGAAGCGCCAAACTACCGTATTGGCTAATGATATCCCCTAAATCATTGATGATGCGGGTAGGCGGCAACTGAACGAATCTCTCTGAGCATAGTGAACTATGCGATGAGTGTGAGTGAGGGCAGCCAACACCCCCGCGGCTTCAAGGATGACGGGGATAAAGCGCTGGCAGCTAGACCGGCGTTGTTTTTCCGGCTGTTAGTTCCAGCCCGCTACTGATACAAGGTTGATATGAGCAAAAATATCCATTTCCATCGTATTCTGATCCTCGATTTTGGCTCGCAATATACCCAGTTAATCGCGCGTCGTGTCCGCGAAATTGGCGTGTATTGTGAACTATGGGCGTGGGATGTTACCGCCGAACAAATCGCCGAATTTAACCCAACCGGTATTATTCTGTCCGGTGGCCCGGAAAGTGTCACCGAAGCAGGTTCACCGCGTGCGCCGCAGTATGTGTTTGAAGCGAATGTGCCGGTATTAGGTGTTTGTTATGGCATGCAGACGATGGCTGAACAGCTTGGTGGCAAAGTTGCCGGTTCAGACAAGCGTGAATTTGGTTATGCCCAGGTTGAAGTGATTGCCAACAACCCGATGTTTGCTGGCATTGAAGATCATGTCAATGAAAAAGGCCATGGTTTACTTGATGTATGGATGAGTCATGGCGATAAAGTCATTGAAATTCCAGAAGGTTTCATTACAACCGCACAAACGCCAACCTGCCCGCATGCTGGCATGGCTAACGAAACCAAGCAGTTTTATGGCGTGCAGTTCCACCCGGAAGTGACACATACCCGTCAGGGCTTGCGGATGTTAGAGCAGTTTGTAGTCGACATTTGTGGTTGTGAAAAACTGTGGACGCCAGCGACAATCATTGATGATGCTATTGCCAACATCAAACAACAAGTCGGCACTGATCAGGTTATTTTAGGTTTGTCTGGTGGCGTCGATTCGTCAGTCGTCGCGATGCTGCTGCACCGGGCTATCGGTAAAAACCTGACCTGCGTCTTTGTTGACAATGGCTTACTGCGCTTAAATGAGGGCCAGCAAGTAATGGATATGTTTGGCGACCATTTTGGTCTGAACATTATTCATGTCAAAGCAGAAGATCGCTTCTTAAATGCCTTAGCGACTGAAGCTGAACCAGAAGCCAAACGCAAAATTATCGGCCGGGTTTTTGTCGAAGTTTTTGATGAAGAAGCGAAAAAACTAAGCAATGCCAAATGGTTAGCCCAGGGCACTATTTACCCTGATGTGATTGAATCAGCGGCATCTAAAACCGGTAAAGCCCATGTGATCAAATCGCACCACAATGTTGGCGGTTTGCCGGCTGAAATGAAAATGGGGCTGGTCGAGCCGCTGCGTGAATTGTTTAAAGACGAAGTACGCAAAGTAGGTTTAGCGCTCGGTCTGCCGTATGACATGCTGTACCGTCACCCGTTCCCAGGCCCTGGTTTAGGTGTGCGAGTTCTCGGTGAAGTGAAAAAAGAATATTGTGACCTGCTGCGTAAAGCCGATGCCATTTTTATTGAAGAGCTGCATAAATCAGGCTGGTATGAACAAGTGAGTCAGGCATTTACCGTGTTCCTGCCAGTGAAATCAGTCGGCGTGATGGGCGATGGTCGTAAATACGATTGGGTTGTATCACTGCGCGCAGTACAAACAGTCGACTTTATGACTGCACATTGGGCGCACTTGCCTTATGAATTGTTAGGCCATGTGTCGAACCGGATCATTAATGAAGTGAATGGTATTTCCAGGGTTGTCTACGATGTTTCTGGCAAACCGCCAGCGACCATCGAATGGGAATAAGCTGGCGTAATTAACTTTGAGGTAGGTTGTGGTTCAAGCGAAAAGAACTTCTCGCCACCTCCAAGTTAAAACAGGGTTGCCATCGACTGAGCCCCTGTACCTCAATCGTCTAAGATGAAATTTATGTACTTGAATAAAAACCCAGCGATCGTTCTACGACGCTGGGTTTTTATGTTTTACAGGCTGAATTAGATATGTCATAACAGAAATCCTGACGCTATTCGATGCTTTCAGGAACAGGTAATGCCCATTGGGTAAGGAGACAAGATGAATTCAGCAGTCGATATCGATTTGTTATTTGACCGGTTATTTCCGATTTGTCGCTCAATTACCGGAGCTGGGATCCGGCAGAGTTTACAGATCCTGCAAGAAGTATTGCCACTGGAAATTAAATCGGTGCCGACTGGTACATCGGTGTTTGATTGGCATGTACCGCCTGAATGGTGCTTGCATCGTGCGACCCTGACTGGGCCTGATGGCACTGTCTTGCTTGATACGGCGATCAACAATTTACACGTATTAAATTTCTCCATTCCATTTCAAGGCGAGCTGACTCTCGAAGAATTACAACCGCATTTATATTCCATTCCACAGCAGCCCGATGCCATACCTTATGTCACCAGTTATTATCAGCGCCGTTGGGGCCTTTGTTTAACGGACCGACAGCGCCAATCTTTGTTACCAGGCCGTTATCAGGTGCATATTGATACTGAAATCCGCGATGGCGTCCTCAATTATGCGACATGCTTACTGGAAGGGGACAGTAAAGAAACGATATTGGTCACCAGTTATTTGTGCCATCCTTCATTGGCAAATAACGAGTTATCGGGGCCATTGGCGTTAGTAAAGTTGTATGAAAAGCTGGCAACACTGCCTTCGCGGCGTTATAGCTATCTGTTTTTATTGATCCCGGAAACCATTGGCTCTATTACATTTTTAGCCACTGAAGGTCGAGCGCTTGCGCAGTTGCTCAAGGGCGGGGTGGTATTAACTTGTTTAGGAGGTCCGAAGTCTCAGGTGTCGTTTAAAGTATCGCGCCAGGACTGGACGGAC
>JAHJNE010000473.1 GCA_018820995.1 Gammaproteobacteria bacterium
CGCCGTTCGCCAAAATAGTCTAACCGGTAATCCACCGACCATCGGTGACCAAAAAGCGGATGAGCGGCACGATGTCCTGCATATCGGTTAAACCGGTTTTGCTAAATGCTGACAATGCCGCGGCATTACTATGATAGACCACCGTGTTTTTATTTTCTTGACCATAAAAGAGCGGCGTATTCATCGGTCCCGGCACGACAGCGGTCACTGAGATGCCTCTACTGCCAAATTCTTTGGCGGCAGCCCAGATGAAATGTTCAACCGTCGCTTTGGTGCCGGCATAGGTGGCAGATCAGGGTGTAAAAGCGCCGAGTAATGACGTAGCCAATGTACAAATTTTTCCTCGTAATGAATGTGCTGACATGTGTCGTTTCCTCGAGCTAAGGTGGGTGAAAAGTTGCTCTAGTCTGGCTCGGGCCTATGAAGAGATAAATCAGCCTTTTACTGCCAGGCTATTCAGAAATCGCGAACAATCACAATGGAATGAACTATGGTTCGGCTGCAACGCATCGAAACTTTCGTCCGGGTTGCGCAATGCTTAAGTTTTAGTCGGGATGCAGAATAACTCGGTTTGCCGCGTTCGACAGTGTCTGCAGCCATTCAGGCGTTGGAAGTACATGGGCAGGCCAGTTTGTTACAACGGACTACCCGAAAAATTCAACTGACGACAGAAGGCAAGCTCTACCTCGAATGGTGTCTACAGTTGCTGTCAAATATTGAAGATACCGAGCAGCCGCTGTGTGGCGGGCAGCGTAAACCTAATTGCAAGTTATCAGTCAGTGTCCCCGGCAGAATAGCCAGTCCGGGCCACTTGCAACGTTTTGGCCTGCCGCAGCAATTGCAGGACCTTGGTCATCAAATGGTGAATTATGCATCGCCCATCACAGGCCGAGCGTTGAACTTTGAATATCTGAAGGCGGGGCAAAGTTGGTTTCTGAGCTTGCCTGCACTGGTGAGTATTAATTGTGTGGAAAGTTAATTTGCTTGTGCCTGTGCTGGCTTGGGCATTTTTCAAATTCCTTGTTACGACGCTGCGAAATTTGTACAAAAAGGTGAGCTGCACCGACTGTTACCAGGACTGAAACTTCCGCAGTAATCTGTGGTTGCGATATATCCAAGTCGGCGTTATTTGACACCAAGCGTAGAGGTTTTTATCGAATGGATGAAGACACTGTTTGCCAAAAATAGGCTGCCAGATGAGCTATGAGATAGTAAGCGGCAGACTAAACTGCCGCTTCAAGGTCTTTACAGAGACAGCGCTTTTTCGCCGCGTGAAATCCCTGAGACACCGGTGCGGACCACTTCCAGAATTTGTGTATTACATAGCGCTTCAATGAAGGCCTGCAGTTTTTCTGAGGTACCGACCACCTGAATGGTATAGGTGGTTGGCGAGACGTCGATGATCTGAGCGCGGAAGATATCGGCGCAGCGTTTCACTTCTTCCCGTTGCTCACCGCTGGCTTTAACTTTGACCATCATCAGTTCACGTTCGATATGCGCGCTTTCGCTTAAATCGACCAGCTTCACCACTTCAATCAGCTTATGCAGCTGCTTGGTGATTTGTTCAATCACCTGATCATCGCCGCGGGTCACCAGCGTTAACCGTGATAACGTCGGATCTTCAGTCGCTGCAACCGTTAATGAATCGATGTTGTAGCCACGTTGTGCGAACAAACCCACCACACGGGCCAATGCGCCGGACTCGTTTTCCAGCAATACTGCGATAATATGCCGCATGTTAAGTCCGCTCCGTTTTGCTTAAGAACATTTCATTCATGGCACCACCTGGCACCTGCATTGGATAAACGTGTTCCTTTGGATCAATATGAATATCCAGGAACACCAAGCGGTCTTTCAGCGCAAAAGCGCGTTCCAGTGCCGGCTCCAATTCTTCCGGGGTGGTGACCCGAATGCCAACATGGCCATAAGCTTCAGCCAATTTGACAAAATCAGGCAAAGAATCCATGTAAGAGCTGGAATAACGCGAGTCGTAATTCATATCCTGCCACTGCTTCACCATACCCAAATAGCCGTTATTGAGGTTGATAATTTTCACCCCCAGGCCATATTGTTTGCAGGTAGATAGCTCCTGAATATTCATTTGGATCGAGCCTTCGCCAGTGACACAAACTACTTCAGCATCCGGATAATGCAGTTTGACGCCCATTGCCGCGGGTAAACCAAAACCCATGGTGCCGAGGCCGCCCGAGTTAATCCAGCGGTTAGGTTTGTCAAATTTGTAATATTGCGCGGCAAACATCTGGTGCTGACCGACATCTGAGGTGACGTAAGCATCACCTCGAGTGTGGCGATGCACCGCTTCAATCACCGCTTGCGGCATCAGTAATTCAGCGCGCTGCTGATAACGGCCGCCATGTACTTCACGCCATTGGTTAATCTGGCTCCACCAGCTGGCGAGCGCCGTTTGATCAAGTTGACCTTCCGCTTTGCCGGCTAGTTTATCCAGCTGGCTGAGCATTTCCTGCAGCACCGGTTTGACTAAACCAACAATTGGAATATGCGCGCTGATGGTTTTTGAAATGCTGGCCGGATCAATATCGATATGAATAATGGTCGCGTCAGGACAGAATTTTTTGGTGGCGTTGGTCACCCGGTCATCAAAACGAGCGCCGACGGCAAAGATTACATCGGCATTGTGCATCACCTGATTGGCTTCATAGCTGCCGTGCATCCCCAGCATGCCAATAAATTGTGGATCTGAAGCGGGATAAGCGCCTAAGCCCATCAGGGTATTGGTGACCGGTAAGTTCAGGCGTTTGGCAAGCTCGGTTAATTCTTCAGATGCGCGGCCTAAAATGACACCACCACCGGAATACAACACCGGTTTTTTTGCCGCCAATAAGGTTTGCAGTGCCTTTTTAATTTGACCCGGATGGCCTTTGGCATTCGGGTTGTAAGAACGCAGTTTGATATCTTTTGGATATTCATACGGGAATTTCTGACTGGGGATAGTCATATCTTTAGGAATATCCAGCACGACCGGACCAGGCCGGCCGCTTTGTGCTAGATAAAAGGCTTTTTTGACCATCATCGGAATATCGGCAGGGTTTCGCACCGACATATTGTGTTTCACGATAGGGCGGGAAATACCCATCATATCGGTTTCCTGAAAGGCATCGTCGCCAATCAGATGGCTCATCACCTGACCACAAATGATCACCATTGGGATCGAATCCATATAGGCAGTGGCGATACCGGTGACGGCGTTGGTGGCGCCAGGGCCTGAAGTGACGAGCACGACGCCAGCTTTGCCGCTGGCACGGGCATATGCGTCCGCCATATGGGTTGCAGCTTGTTCGTGGCGGACCAGCACATGCTTCACATCATTTTGCTGAAACAGCGCATCATAGATATGTAACACGGCGCCGCCGGGGTAACCATATACGTACTCCACACCCTCATCGTGCAGGGCGCGAACTAGCATGGCACCGCCAGACAGCATTTCTGGTTGGTTTTGTTGGCTCATGACTTCGGTCTCATAGTTTGCGTATGCAAAAATTACGGCGCCGCTTTTTGTTTTAAAAACGTATTGTTTAAAAAACATGCGGTGCCGGTTGGGTCTTGTCGAAACAAGAAATTCTTTTGCTACGTGGACAGGTTGGCAGTTAAGGGTACTGGCAACAAATGTTTCAAACTATTCGAATCGCGACGGCCTGAGTTGTTGTGGTGACTTCTATCTGGAGAAGTTCATTCTGGCGGCTCGTCAGGCGTTACTTTACGGGAAAATCCGGGTCATTGTCGACCCTTTTTTGCCTGAAACAGCATTGATGGATAGGTCGTCGAGAAATCCAGCATTGACGCGGCCTGCGCTTGCAAAATCAATTGGCTGACCACATAGTAACAACCATCATAGTGAACAGGTTATAGGTGTCATGTTGCTTAATCAGGTAGATGTTAGTTTCGAAAATGTGCGTGAGTTGCTCGATTTATCGCAGCACAAGCTGGTGGTGTTCGCTTTTTGGTCAGACCGTTCTGAACCTAGTAAGCAATTACTGCAGACTTTAGCCAGCATATGTTCGGAGCATCCTGCACATTTAGCGTTGGCGAAAGTCAATTGTGACCTGGATCAGGAACTCGCAGCGCAGTTTGGCGTCAGAAGTCTGCCAACAGCGATGTTTATTCAAAACGGTCAGCCGGTTGATGGTTTTGCCGGCGCGGAAAGTGATGCTCAGATCCGGTTGCGCTTGCAACCCTATTTACCAGCGCCTGAAGAGTTGTTAATGCAGCAAATTCAGCCGCTGTTAGAAGGGCAACAATGGGCCGAAGCTTACCCATTGTTAAAACAGGCACAACAGTTGGCACCCGCTCGGGTTGATATCTGTAAGTTTATGGCGCTGTGTGCTGCTTCGCTTGGGCAAATTGAACAGGCCAAGACCTTGTTAAGCAACGTATTATTGGCGGACCAGGATAGTTTATATCACCAGGTACAAGCGGTGATCGAGCTGGCGGAACAAGCGGCCGATAGTCCGGAAATCCGCGCTCTGGAAGCAAAGCTTGCCGCTGCACCCGACGACTCTTTGTTGAAGCAACAGCTGGCCGTGCAATACCAGCAAGTACAGCGCTCGGAAGACGCCTTGGTGTTATTGTTCAGTATTTTGCAACAAGATTTGAATTTTGGGGACAGTAAGAAGCTGTTTTTAGATATCCTTGCGGTATTACCCAAAGGTGATGCGTTGGCCGGCACTTATCGACGCAAACTCTATAGTCTATTGTATTAATAGAATGTTCGACCTATACCCGTCATCCTTGAAGATGCAGGATCAGCAGATTTTTTATTTCAACGTCAGGGTATAAAACAAGGAAAATTGATGCGCGCTTTGTGGTGGTGTTGTGGTTTGTGGTTTGGTCTGTTGTTACTGTGCAGCGCAAATCCGGTTGCAGCTGATTCGGCCGAACAATTGTTTGCCCGATATGAGCCTGCGTTGTTACAGGTCAGGGTTTTAGAAAAAGCCTCAGGGGCAAAAGCCGCCATCGGAACGGGTTTTGTGCTGGAACAAGCCAATTTGTTAGTCACCAATTATCATGTGGTGTCTGAGGCTGTGCTATTTCCGGACAAATATCAGTTGGAATATTTGGCTGTTGGTCAGAAAAAAGGCCAGCTAAAAGTCGTCGCCGTTGATGTCATTAATGATTTGGCATTGGTCAGCACTGACTATCAGCCGGAACAACGTTTCAGTATTCAGCTTGAACGCCCGGTGCAAGGCGCAACCATCTACTCGCTCGGTAACCCGCATGATCTGGGGATGATTCTGGTCCCCGGCACTTACAATGGCCTGCAGAAGTATAGTTTTTACCCGCGAATTCACTTCACTGGTGCGGTGAATGCCGGCATGAGCGGCGGACCTACCGTCGACGCTGCCGGAAAAGTCGTTGGTATCAATGTCGCTTCAGCCGGTAATCAGTTGGGTTTTCTGGTACCGGCTGATGCACTGACTGCTTTGCTTGAACGTTTTATGGCACAAGGCGAAGTGGCTGATTTTAAACAACAGATTGATCAACAACTGGTGGATAGTCAGCAGCGAATGTTTGAGCAAATCCTCAGTGCTGATTGGCAGCTCAAAGATTTTGGTCCAGGCAAAGTACCGGATGAAGTGGTGCCCTTTATTCGCTGTTGGGGCGAATCGAATGTCGAAAAAAATAAAGACCAGCTGAAAAAAGTAGCGGCCTTTTGTAGCCA
>JAHJNE010000474.1 GCA_018820995.1 Gammaproteobacteria bacterium
ATTAATTGGCTCAACTGGCAACTGCTGGACGGTGAAGTGTATTTTTATCAGCCAGATCAAGGTTTAATGCAATGGTCTGTCGCCACACCTGAACAAGCACCCCGTTTAGTACTGCCGACACCAACTGGTTTTATGCATCATTACCAGTGGACCCGCGACGCCTTGTGGTACGTAAAACGCGCTACCGCTCAAGGGGATATTTATCAGTTAGCGCTACCCGCAGACTTGTTGATAAGCAAGGGCCTAGAATAAATCTGCGCTGCAGATTGCAGCGCACTCGGGGTGGTTGCCCGTTCTATTTCGACGGATCTAATTTATGATGTAGTGAGTTCTACTTTTTATTGACCGTTCAGATTTTTTATCGCACACGAATTTAGTGTTCATTTATCTTCATTAGCCGCAGGAATTGCTGCGGGATCCATCCAGACCGCCCCCCAAGCGTGGCCATCGGGGTCTAAAAAGTCTCTTGAATACATAAAACCCAGGTCTTGCACCGGATTAATGTCGGCTTGTCCGCCATTTGCAGCTGCAGCCTCGTTGATGGCATCAACTGCTTCGCGGCTATCGAACGATAAACTAAGCATAACTTCGCTCGAAGTTGTGTCAGGGATTGGGCGGTCGGTAAAGGTACGCCATCTGGTGTAAGTGAGTAGCATCACATGGATCGCTTCGCTCCAGACCATACAAGCTGCGGTATCGTCGCTAAAATGTGGATTATTGACAAAACCGAGTGACGTATAGAATGTCATGGCGGTTTCGAGCTTGGTGACAGGCAGATTGATGAAAATCATTTTTGGCATCAGTAGTTCTCCGTGTTGTTTCAGGATGACAATCCAGCATGTTGTCGCCACCTAGACGAATAGCAAGCAGCAAATTCGACAGCGTTAAAAAATTAATAGTCGAACAATTGAAAATATCTTTGAAACTATGCCGGTCAGCGAAGCGCAAGTGCTCGCATTGGACTTAAAACGTTGTTTTCATCACTCGAGTGCTAGTGATCAAAACACTTAAGCATCAGCGATCTTGGCCAACCTTACTCATAATCCGTTGGTATAAAGCGGCATTTTTATCTTCGCCGCAAGGGACGGGTTTCATACTGAAGATATCGGCTCTCAAATCTGCACCATCGCGGGCCTGGTAACAGGAGTCGCCGATTTTTTCAATAAAACTGCCATCACGCCCCACATGCTGCACATTGGCGGCAACATGAGCAGGCGTGGTTTTGCTGATAGCTTGCATGCTGTGTTCGTTTTGGGCATCTTCACGCCGTTCTGGTCGTTGCTGGAGGCTCTTGATGGTGTCGCTGCTAAGTTGTGCTTGGCGTTTTGCCACAAAGGCTAAACTTCGTGCTGCCAAACTAGGTTGAGCGTCGGTGGCATCGGCTGTTGTTACAGGCTCGATGGCTTGTTGCGTATCTGTTGGCACAGCAACGATAGGTTGTTCGGTGACCGAAGCGACAGCTGTCGTTAATGGTGTTGGTAATGGATCAGGTTTGGTTTTGGGCGGCTTTGGCAGCAATGCTTTTTCGACTACTCGCGCAGGCGGTTCAGACTTGAGTGGTTCTGGTTTGTTGGCGATAGGTTGATAAACAAAAGCGGTAATGGCTTTTGAAGGGGCCGACAGCGGTGCCGGTTGGTCGCTGGACCAAAGTAGCAGTAGCACCAGCAGATGTAGAAGTACTGACCAAGCGATCGCTTTGCTTAAACTAAAAGTCATGTTGGGGGCTATTTCAATAGTCGATGCCAATCAAGACTCAGAAAATATTCGAAAGTTCAGTTGCTTAACCTATGCCTTCGCAAGAAATTACCCTTTCCCAATCAACATCAGGCTCGTGTGAACGTCATTAAATATGGGGGGCACACTGGCCTAGCCTCGGTGGGGTAGCGTACAGACGATCCCGTTGCTTGTTGTTATGGTCAGCATTCCTAATGACGATGGAAGCCGGTGATGAATAGATTCAATTTCAAGCATAGTCATTTGATTAAACAGGGGCGATTGGCGCAGGTAGGACGTATTATCCGGCCAGTGGTTTTGGGCTGCATGGTCACGGCGAGCGGTTTATTGCTGGCAGGTTGCAGTAATAGTGCAGGCTACAGTGCGCCCGGAAACGTTCAGGGTTCAGTTCGAACCCAACAGCAAATTGGTACTGTAAGCAGTATCCAAATTATTCCGCAGCGCGATCGCGGTGCTGGTGGTGGCGCTTTGTTAGGCGCGGTATTAGGTGGCGTGCTGGGTAATCAGTTTGGCAGCGGCACCGGGCGCGCCTTGGCGACTGGGGCTGGTGTGGTTGGCGGGGTGATTGCCGGCAATGCGATAGAAAACCGGCAACGGACAGCAGATGAAATCTACCGGGTCACGGTACAGTTGCAAAATGGCTATACCCAGCAATTTGATTATCAGCAAATTGGCAACCTACAACCTGGTGACCGAGTCAGCATTGAAGGCGGTCAGCTGTTTAAACTTTAAATCTAACATCTCTTCTGGCGGTGAATATTCATTCTACGGCCGCCAGTGCATATCTTCTGTCCAAGGTATGGAGTACCTAGTGTTGTTTAGAGACACTCTCAGGGATCCCGTTGCATCTGTTGTCTCCGATCGGAGGAAAAACAATCCTGTTTTCTGCTTCGTTCGGCGCTCTGGTGGTTTCAGGTTTAGCGCACAGCTATCAATCCAGAGTTCCAGCCCAAACATCCAAAACCACAGATCTGGCGTATTAGTCGTATTGACATCAGAAATAGAGCTGCAAATGAATTCACAGCTGCAAGTGTTGTTCGATGGTGGTTGCCCGCTGTGTCGGCGCGAAATTGCCTATTATCGTCGTCTGCAGGCGTTAGAATCGATTGAGTGGCTAGACATTAGCCAGGAGCAACAGTGCCTGCCTGAGGGCATTGACCGTTGTCATGCGTTACAGAGATTTCATCTGGTGAGTGCAGAAGGCGAGGTTTGGCAAGGGGCCAGAGCATTTTTAAGATTATGGCGGGCTTTACCAGGCTGGCGATTTTTAGGCTATTTGTTCTCAATACCACCGCTGCCGTCATTGCTCGAATTGGCTTATCGTGGTTTTTTGAAATTACGCGCCAGAATAAAACGTTAAACGGTGTGCTGTGTGAAAATCAAGTTTCTGCTTTTAAAACCCGTACTGTTACCTGCTGCCGTCAGGCACATTGAGTTCGGTTGTTCAATGATCAGATAGCAAAGCAAAGGATTTGTATTCACCGGAAGGATGCGGTTGGCCAAGTGATGAGGCTGAATAGTATTCAGCCTCTGTAGTCACCGGTAGCGAAGACCCGGAGTGATCCCCGTGTTTTGTAACTCAGTACTGATAATAGTCGGCTTTTTTCAACAAAGTCTCAGTGGTAAGTTTGCCGGTGACGCATTGATTAATATCAGATTTTTTGAAAACCCAATAAATATCCTGACTGTTGCGGCCATGTGAGCTCGACAGTTGCAGCGACACATACTCGTTGTCTTTGAGCTCTCGTAAACTGGCACCATAATCACATAACGCATTGGCAAAATTCACGCTAATCCGCACGATTAACTCTTTTTGTTTCTCGGCGGCAATTTTTGCCTGCTCTGCCCGTTGTTTCTGATATTCCTGCTCCATTACATTGTATTTTTGCTGAATGCTATCCAATTGCTTTTTAAGTTCAGCAGATTTGCTATTGAGCTTGTTTAACTCTTTTTGTTGATCGGCGTCCAGTTTGCCGACTTTATTTTTGAACTCGATATCCCGTTGTTCACGCTCTACCTCACGTACTTCACGCTCTAGATCCCGTTTTTGGTCACGTACATCGCGCATTTGATCTTGCCGCTGCTCTTGCTGGTCCATCATTTGTTCAACGGCAGCTTCGGCTTCTTCAGCAATGGCCTCTAATGCTTCGTGATCAATTTGACCTCCGGCGACTGCTGCATTTGCAGCTGCTGAAGCACGAGCTGAAATGGCGGCAATTTGCTCTTTATTGATAATCGGCGCTACTGCAGCAACTGGCGCGACCATTCCCACTTGTGGCGGCATCGGTGGCATTGCAAAATAACGGCCAAAACTACCCTGTGTACTGGTTTGAAACAACACGCCCTGGCCCGCCAGATAACTATGGCTGATCCGGCCAACGCCGGAATCACGGCCTTGTTGGAGTGAGGTTTGCAGGATGTTCTGCATGATTTCCAGATTTTGCTTCAGCTTTGGGCTGACTTGCGTCGCAGCCTGGCTGCTGGTCGTGACTAACAAGGTCGCCAGGGCGGCTAAATATGGGGTTAGTTTCATGGTTTGTTTACTCCGGTTTTAGTTCTGTTCGGCTGATAGCTGCTGTTGTAGTCCAGTCTGGCTTGTGTTGGCTGGACGTTGTCCTGCCAGTATTGCCAATCCGACTGCCGCTGTTGATTTAAGTATTCCACCAGTTCGATCATGTCGCCCCGGCGCGCTTTTTGTTCATTTTCAGTCATATAGTCTTTGAGCAACACCAATTGGGTGGCTTGTTGCTGTTGTTGGTTTAATAGTTGTTGCTGCAGGTACTGTTGTTGCTCCTGCTGAAAACTGGCCAACATGGTCGTCAGTTGCTGCTGTTGTTGCACACTATTGTTTTGATTCCAACGCAGCGCCAAAGCGCCGTCTTCTAACTGAAGTTGCAAAGGCGAAATACTGAAAATAAGCGCCATCGCTGACATGCCCACACTCAATTTCGGCCACCAGGCGGTTTTCGTCCGTCGGCCACCCCATTGCTGGCGGAACATCTGACTAGTGTCGATGTCGGGTACCGCTGTGAATGTCGGCGATTTTGCATGGCGTTGCAGCTGCTGTGCTGTTAAAAAACGACCATACCATTCAGTGTCAGACTGAAGTTGTTGCTCACATTCAGCCGTTGTTAGTTTGCCTGCGAGCCAGGCTTCAAAAATTTGCTGATTGTTCAACATGGGCTACCTCCAACTGCGTGCGCAGTTTATCTAATGCCGCGTAAAATCTGGATTTAACTGTATTGCTGGAAATCGCCAGCTGATCGGCAATTTCATCAAAAGTAAATTGTTGATAAAACCGTAATTCGACCACCAATCGTTGATCGGCCGGTAAATATTTGAGTTGTTGCTGAACGATTTTCTGCGTTTGCTGGCCATGCAGTCTTGCCTCCTGGCTGGGCTCATCGTCGTTAAACAAATCCGGGCTATCATCAATATCTTGTGTCGGTTTACGCTTTCGAAGCATGTCCATTGCGCGGTAGTTGGCGATGCCAAACAGCCAGGTTTTGAAACTGCTATCACCGCGAAACTGCGCCAGATTGCGACACAACACCATCAGCACGTCCTGCAGTAAATCGCGGGCATCATCCGGATTGCCCATCAGTCGCAGGCCATAATGGTACAGCATGCTTTGATAGCGGCTGACCAGCTGATGCCATGCACGCTCATCGCCATCCAAGGCTTTATTAATTAAGCTTTCATCACTGCGTTTAAACACTTGAGTACAATTCTTTAGTTTTGATGTGCATTGGTCGGCCCGCGCTCAAAAATAGTTTTGTTATTTGGCATAAAAAAATAAAATTAGTCGAAAATTAAACTAGGTGACTGAAATTATTGTACATTTTTCTCGAAATTAATGTTTTAAGTTGCTGGGGTTGATTATTCGGCGACAGAAGCTGCAGGAAATCGATCCGGCTTGTCGGTAAGCCCGTACCTGTCAGTATCATCTGCAATAAGGAAATATCATGATCCGCCCAACAATTTTGGCCAGTATTGTCACATTATTTGGCTGCAGCCAATCGGTGCAAGATTATCAGGCGTTTTCGCCACAATTACAGCTGACGCAGTTTTTCCAGGGCAGTAGTGAAGCCATTGGGGTGATGCACGATTGGCAGGGGAAACAATCCCTGCGCTTTGTCGCCGAACTATGCGGGCAATGGCAAGGAGATCGCGGAGATTTGTATGAAATTTTCAATTTTAGTGATGGCCGCATCGACAAAAGGCATTGGCAATTAACGCAAGGTGCGGATGGAACTGTACAGGGGGTTGCCGAAGATGTGGTTGGTGAGGCGCGTGGCCAACTGGCCGGCAACACTTTGTATTGGGAATATACGCTTCGCATACCACAAGACGATGATTATATTGATGTTAAAGTCAAAGATTGGTTGTATCTCGTCAGTGCAGGCCAAGTGATTAACCGCTCGACATTGCATAAATTCGGCTTTACCGTTGGTGAGCTGACACTGGCCATTCGTCAGTTACAGCCACAGGCGGATTGCGCTTCCTTTATTAAAAAGTATCAGGCGACGGAGCGAACGATCCCTTTGGCGCCGAATAAAAAAGCATAAAGTACGCTTTGCCGGCAAAGTTGAATTGCTGGCAGTTTTTTGCATAAAAGCCCGCTGAGGCGAGCTGAGGTTTAGTCCATCTGGTCTGGAAAAGCGTCCCGGATTGCCAGAAACTCATGGACTTGACTAAGCAGGATATCTACCAGCACTGGGTCAAACTGTTTGCCTTTTTCATCTTCCAGATATTGCAACACTTTGGGCATCGGCCAGGCTGCTTTATAACAGCGCTCGCTGGCGAGCGCGTCAAATACATCAGCCAACGCAGTAATACGTCCTGCAATATCGATTTCCTCGCCTTTTAAGCCGCGTGGGTAGCCGTTGCCATCCCAGCGTTCATGATGCTCATGGGCAATGGTCGCACCTTGCTGCAGAATTTCATTTTGCGACTTTTGTAAAATCTGATAACCAATTTCGGCGTGCTGGCGCATGATGTCCCACTCAGCAGGATCATGCTTCCCAGGTTTGTTGAGGATGTAATCGGGGATGGCGATTTTGCCTACATCATGTAGCGGCGAAGCCAGTTTTATTTTTTCCGCCTCGTAAGCCGACAAACCATATTGTTGCGCCAACAAAAAACTGAAGTTGGCGACCCGTTTGACATGGCTGCCGGTCTCTTTAGAGCGTCGTTCGACTGCTTCACCCAGAATATAAGAAAGCTCA